>NZ_LSIA01000219.1:0-474 GCF_001556015.1 Novosphingobium sp. CCH12-A3
ATCCGGCGTGCCGCAAGACACTGTCATTCAACGAATTAGTTTCGAATCCGACTCTCATGCATACATAATAAATACATTTCAGGCTAATTTAAGAGGGCGAACGCGTAATAGTGCTGCCGTCGTGGGCACAAGGCTAAAGCGGCGGGCTACCATAATAAATAAACTCCAGAGATTTCCGAACATGCAACTTGGTCGGATGCATGACATTGCCTGATGTCGCGTCATATTTCCAACGATAGAAGATCTTGAAAATTTCCGACGTGAATTTCATCGTGCAAGATTCTCCCGCAAAAGAAAGAGCACGGAAGAGGAGAAATGGAACTACATAGTGCATCCTAAGATGGACGGATATCGTGGTATCCATGATGTTTATGAGTATGATGTTCGTTCCGATTATGGCGTGATGTGGAACGGACTTCGTTAGCGTCCGCGGTCGTGGTGTAATTTCCGGTGCAGACTGAGGTGCCGCTGGTG
>NZ_LSIA01000022.1:0-290 GCF_001556015.1 Novosphingobium sp. CCH12-A3
GTCGGCGCTTTCGCACCGCCGCCCACCCAAGCTCGCCGGCATGGATGCCGGCCCTTCGGGTGACGATCGGGGCCAGTGGAGGAAGCGGCGAGGCTGGTTGGCACGGGCGGAAGAGGGCGCTAGGCTCTACCCATGCCGATCGCTCTTGCTGCCGCCGCCCTTTGCATGTCGCCTTCGGTTCACGACGGCGACACGATCTGCTGCGGCCGCGAGCGTGTCCGCATCGCCAATATCGATGCACCCGAACTGCCCGATAGTCGCAAGTGCCAGGACCGGAGACGGTCCTGGCA
>NZ_LSIA01000220.1:0-874 GCF_001556015.1 Novosphingobium sp. CCH12-A3
CACCAGCGGCACCTCAGTCTGCACCGGAAATTACACCACGACCGCGGACGCTAACCCGGACCATCCGGGACGAGGCGCACCGTATGTGAAGTCGACCACCCACAGGGCATTGGGTCGACTGACGCGGAACTCGCGGTTGACCTTGTCCAGCGGGCATGGCGCCTTCGGATCGCTGACCGTGGTGATGGTCTTCTTGCCCCGCCGCACACCTGCCAGGCCCATGGCTGCCATCAGCCGTTCCACCGTGCACTTGGCGATCACCACGCCTTCGCGCCGCAACTGGTGCCAGACCTTGCGCGTGCCGTAGAGGCCGAAGCTGGCTTCATGGACGCGCTTGATCTGTGCCCGCATCTCGTCATCCCGCCGAGCCCGGGCAGGACGCCTGCCAGGATCGGCAAGGCGGGCAGCGTGCTCATGATAGGAGGACGGGGCGATCGCCAGTTCACGGCAGATCGGCTCGATACCCAGGTCCTCGCGATGGGCGTCGATGAACGACATCATCATCTGCCGTGGCGGTCGAGCTCCGCCATCGCAAAATACGCGGACGCCTTGCGCAGGATTTCGTTAGCCCGCCGTAGCTCCTTGACCTCCCGCTCCAGCAACTTGAGGCGTTCCCGGTCACTGGCGACCTGCGCCGCTGGTCCCGCTCGTCGGCTCGCCTCCTCGCGGCACCAGCGGCGCAGCGTCTCGGTCGTGCAGCCAACCTTCCCGGCGATCGAAGTCATCGCCGCCCACTCCGACGGGTAATCCCCTCGATGCTCATCGACCATCCGCACGGCACGGTCGCGAAACTCAGGCGAAAACTTGTTCCTTATAGCGCTCATCACAGCTCCTTCTCACAAATAGGAGCCTCCAGAAAACCCGGGACGCTTCA
>NZ_LSIA01000221.1:0-1007 GCF_001556015.1 Novosphingobium sp. CCH12-A3
AGGGCGACCTGGTCGAGGTGCAGGGCCGCCTCCACTACTCGAAGTGGACCGACCGCGAAGGCGTCGAACGCTACGCGGTCGAGATCGTCGCCGAGGAAGTCCTCTTCCTCTGACGCCTGAGCCCGGGAGGCGGCACTGCCGCCTCCCAAAGGGGCAAGGTCAGCCCCCCCATCACTCATGTAGACGCTGCGACGGGCGAAACACCGGTTGCGAAAAAGGCAACCTGCAGCGTCTATTTCGCACTTGCAGCATCAGAACCCTGCACCCATATCAGCAGTGCCTTTCAGGCATCCTCTCCCAAAACTTTCCAAAGGGCCGGCTCACGCTGGCCCCATTTTTTTGCCTGCCTGATCGGCGGCTTACGCCCCTTCGGGCATGGCGTCTGTGACACTTTGCCCTCGGGCGGAGTGTCATGTTGCGCTGCGCACGTGTTATGCGCGGAGGGCGGGTCACAGATCATGCCTGCACACTGGCCAAATTGGTCGCGGGGCAAGGGCAGCGCACGTGGCGGCGCAAACCAGATCGCACCTCCGGGCGAAGTGTCACGGGCGACAAACGACAGGGCAAGACACAAAGGGGATTCACAGGATTCACCTTTTGTGCTCAATACTGATCGATGGAACGAGCCCAAGAAATCACTGGCGTCGGTGGGATCTACGCGGTCCTGGTCGAAGCCTCGAACCGGCCGCGCTACGCCTTCCTCGTCCTCCAGCTTGTGGCCGAAATCGCCGACGGGCGAGGGCAGGCCGGGCCGTTCGTGGCGCAAGGCGGCTTGCCCATGCTTCTGCGCGAATGGCTCTGCTCCCAGCTCTTGCCGATGAGCGAACAGCCTGCCCGGCGCGCCGCGCTGCGCGCGCGCGTAGCTGCAGCGCTGAAGGACGATCTCACCGGTGATGCGACGCGCGATGCCGCGCGCGTCGAGGCCGCGGTCGAGGAGCAGGTGCAGGCCGTCGGCCGCGCCAATGTCAGCCGCGCGATTTCCGATCTGGTCCGCGCCGGGCTGATGA
>NZ_LSIA01000222.1:0-2340 GCF_001556015.1 Novosphingobium sp. CCH12-A3
ATCCGGCGTGCCGCAAGACACTGTCATTCAACGAATTAGTTTCGAATCCGACTCTTATAGAGGGTGAAAAGGGTGTGGCGTTTCACCCCCGGCACTGCGGCCCAGGTGTGCGAAATGCGCCATGACCGATTTTACCGGGAGCGCAGCTCATGCGGGATCGGGGCGCACCGGTCGGGCCAACCAGTTCCAGCCTGCTCGTGTCAGCGCTGCGGCCATCATCGCCGGGTTGAGCTTTTCGCTTTCAAGCCGGCGAGATGGCCCCGTGCAATCCTCAGCCCTCTGTTGCGGCCGGTTCAAGCGCCTCGAGGGACTTCACGACGTAGAAGGACTTGAACGCATCGACGAGCTTCTCCTCGTTCGAGTAAGGGCCCGGCTGATAACCGTCGGTCTTGATCCCCGCGTGGTTGTTCTCCGCAAGACGGCCATCCTGGGCGTTGGTGGCGCGCCACACCTCGGTGAGCTTGTCCACGTCATAGTCCACGCCTTCGACGGCATCCTCGTGAACCAGCCAACTGGTGCGCAGCAGGGTACGGTCGGCGGCGAGCGGGACGAGGCTGAACGTCACCACATGGTCGCAGCAGAAGTGATGCCAGCTGTTGGGTTGCGTCCACACCGACAGGCTGGTTTCCACCTGATCGCCATGGGGCCAGATCAGTTTGCGCGATGCCGGCTTGCCGCTCAGGGTCTGGGTAACAGCACCCGGAGCAAGGCCGAGGCGGGCGACGCTATGCCACCAGCCGTCCGGAAATTCAATCAGGTCGCGATAGATGCCCAATGCTTCCCATTCGGCCCGCTGTGCCTCGACCGCCCGGTCGGCGTCGGTCTTCACGCCGCAGACGTTGTCCTCGGGCAAGCCCTTGCCAAAGCCTGATCCATCCAGTGACTTCAGCAGTTCGGGGTGATTGCTTTCGCAGTGATAGCACTCCCGGTTGTTTTCCATCACCAGCTTCCAGTTGGCATGGTCAACCAGCTCTTCAGTGGCTGCGATTTTGAGCTTGTCCAACTGATAGAGTGCGATCTGGGGAACTAATGTCCTCCTTCACCCGGTCGATCGGCGGCGGGTTTTCGGAAAGGCAGAGGAACAGCAGGCCGCCGACATTCTGGATGGCCACCGGTCGCAGGGCGTGGGCTCCCGTGTCGAAGCCCTCGGGCATGTCGCGCGCGGCAATAACAGCGGATGATCAGTCGCCTTCTGCTTCCGCCAATTTGGCGGGTGGTGGGCGAAACAACCTCCCCCAGTGCATCCCGCATTGCCGCCTTCGGCTTGCCGTGTCGTACGCCTCGGTGGGGCTAGAGATCGTTACCGCCGTCAGATTGACCGATTGAGCCTGATCTTGAACTTCTCGACCAGCCCGTTGAGAATTTCGTCCTGGCTTGGATTTCTCATTGCGCGATCGCCTGGACGATTAATGTCCGCCCAATGGGTAATACCGTCAATAGGGTCGTCGAACCCGCCGCTCCTTTCCCAATCGTCGGCATTCCAGCTCGCTACCACTGCGCCGTCAGCATCCCAAAGAAGCAGGTATCGGCCATCTTTTCGGTTGTCAGGCATGCTTTCAATGGGGCGCCACTCGATCATAGAAACCAACCTCAAGTTCATTAGACCCGACTCCACTAACACCCAAGTGCGAAGAATGAGTTGAAAACTGAAAGGCTTACCTCTTTTTCAGATCTTCAATCACCGCACGGCGCATGTTTACGAAAGCAGCGGACGCGAAGCCCTTTGACGCTGATACTTGGACGGCTCGAAAAACTCTGGAGTTTGGTGACCTGACCTGATTCACTGCCCTTGCGGATGAGCGGAGGCGATGATGGCGGGACAGCCCGGTTTCTTTGATCTTTCGAACCGGTACGAGGCCTTGAGCGCAGCGGGTGATCCGTTGGAGCGTCTGTCCGGGGTGGTCGACTTTGAGGTTTTCCGGGGGCCATTGATCGCCGCTCTGCGCCGCAGTGTTCGTGGCAAAGGCGGGCGGCCGCCGTTTGACCCGGTGATGATGTTCAAAATTCTGGTGCTGCAGGCGCTCTATTCGTTTTCGGACGAAGCGACGGAATTCCAGATCAAGGATCGCTTGTCGTTCCAGCGCTTCCTGGGCCTTGGGCTCGATGGCACGGTGCCCGATGCGACGACAGTGTGGCTGTTTTGCGAGCGCCTGGTGCAGGCCAAGGCGATCGACAAGCTTTTCGCCCGCTTCGATGCAGCGCTCACCGATCGGGGCTATCTCGCCATGGGCGGCCAGATCATCGATGCGACCGTCGTGCCTGCCCCCAAGCAGCGGAACACCGAGGAGGAGAAGGCAGCGATCAAGGACGGCCGGATCCCGGAGGCATGGAAGGCAAAGC
>NZ_LSIA01000223.1:0-62500 GCF_001556015.1 Novosphingobium sp. CCH12-A3
GGGTTGGGGGTGGGCATCCGGCGTCAGCCGGACCGGTCCTGACGCCGCGCTTCGATGGCAAGCTGGATCGCAGTGGCCACGCCTTCGACGTTGCTCTGCACATCGGCATTGGTGAAGCGCAGCACCTTGTAGCCGGTCTCGGCCATGAAGCGGTCCCGCGCCGCGTCGTGGGCAAGGCGCAGGTCGTGGCTGTGACCGTCCAGTTCGACCACGATCATCAGTTCCCGGCACAGGAAATCCGCGAAGTATGGTCCGACCGGCATCTGGCGGCTGAACTTCGCGCCGAGCGCTCCGCCCGACAGATAGCGCCACAGCTTGCGCTCCATCGGTGTGGCCTCGCGGCGCAGTTCGCGGGCGCGGGTTGTGTTGCGGGGTTTGAATTCTCGCATCTTCGGCAGGGTGGCGAGTGGCTTGAGCGGATCAATTGGAGATGGTGCGGGAATGGTGGGGTTTGTTCGCCTGGCGGCGAATGCCCACCCCTGACCCCTCCCGCTTGCGGGAGGGGGATGCAGGCCTCGTGCCACGTTGCGGGATGGGAGCAGGATTTGGGTCACTTTCTCCCCCCTCCTGCAAGCGGGAGGGGCTGGGGGTGGGCATCCGGCGTCAGCCGGACCGCAGCACCACGCTTGCACCCCCAACGCCACTCCCCTAACCGCACCCCCATGGAACTCGACGACCAGCTCCGCCGCTATTTCGGCAGCGATGACTTTGCAGCGATTACCCCTGCCGCGATGGAAGCGGGTATCGAGAAGATGCTTGTTGATTTCGGGCTGGAGAAGGACCGCGCGCGCCGCTTCGGGCTGTGGTCGCTGCTGCACATGCTTGGCAGCGCGCCCGATCTCGACGTGGCGTTCAAGCACGCTGAGGACCGTGATGCGGCGCGCAACTTCATGGACATGATGGCCAAGGCTCACGATGGAATCGATGCTGGAAGCGCTGGCTGATCTGCCGCTGCTCAAGATCGCCGCTGGCTGGCTCCTGCTCGTCAACCTGCAGACCTTCACCGCCTTCTGGTTCGATAAGCGTGCCGCGCTGCGCGGGTTCTGGCGTACGTCCGAAGCCAGCCTGCTGATGGGGGCATTCCTTGGCGGTACGCCCGGCGCGTTCCTGGCGCGGCGGGTGTTCCGGCACAAGACGCGCAAGCAGCCTTTCGTCAGCCGGCTCAAGACGATTGCCTTCCTGCAGATCATGGCGATTGGCGGCGCGATGGGCTGGTATGCCGCCGGCATCCTTCAGGTTTGAGGCAATCGCCGTTTGACGGCGCCGGTCGAAGCGCGCACTCTCCGATCGGGAGAGAGGATCGAGCTATGCCGGCACTGTTCTGGGGGTTTGTCGCAATCGTGGTGCTCGTGCTGGGGCTGGCGCTTATTGCGCTCAAGCCGCAGGCAGATACGCCGGAACGGCGCCGGAAATCCGGCGACAGCTCGGGCGGCATGTGGTGGGCGACCGACGCCGGAAGCGGCGATTGCGGTGATGGCGGCTGCGATTAGCCTACGCGAATAGCGCACAGGAAAAAGGGCGGCTTCCCCCCGGACGCCGCCCTTCCCGTAACCCGCTGACGCGGGCCGAATAGTGTGCCTCAGGCCTTCTTCGGCTTGCCGTAGCGACGGCGGGCGACCAGGCCCGCGGCAGCCGCGCCGAACAGGATCACCATCGAAGGCTCGGGCACTTCGGTGCCGCTGCTGGTCGACGAGGTCGTCGTCGTGGTGCCGCCGTTCGAACTGGACGAGGACGTCGAGGACGAGGTTGACGACGAGGTCGAGGAAGACGTCGACGAGGACGTGGAGCTTGAAGTCGAACTGGACGTGGACGACGAGGTCGACGAGCTCGAGGTGACGTTGCCCGAGGACGTCGAGGTTGACGAACTGGTGCTCACGTTGCCCGACGAGGTGCTGACGTTCCCGCTCGAGGTGGAAACGTTGCCGCTGCTGGTGCTGACGTTGCCGGAGCTGGTGCTGACCGATCCGCTCGACGTGCTGACATTGCCGGACGACGTCGAGGTCGAGGTAGAAACGCCACCGGTCGATGTCGATACGCCGCCGGTGGTGGTTGAACTGGTGATGCCGCCCGAACTGGTCGAGGTCGATCCCCCCGACGTTGACGATGAAGTGGAGCCGCCCGAGGTGGAGGTGGAACCGGTGCTGGTCGACGAGACGACCACGCTGCCACCGCCGCCGCTGCTGCCGCCGAAGAACCCTCCAAAGAAGCCGCCGCCGAAGCCGCCAATGCCGCCGCCGCCGATCACCACGGGCACCCCGCCGCTACCGGTCGATCCGGTCGGCTGCGGCGGCATAGGCGGCATGTAGGGAACCGGCACCATCGCCATCTGCGGCGCGGGCTCGCAAGTCTTGGTGGTGGTCGTCGTCACGATCCGGCGGGCGCGGTGGATTTCGCGCTTGGCCGGGCGCTTCGCGATCCGCTTGGCGGGCTTGGTCGTCTTGACCTTCACCGGCTTGACGTGGTGGATCTCGCCCTTCGAGGGCGCTTCCGAAACATGCACGGCGCCGCCGCCAAGCATCGCCCCGCCCGCTGCAGCCGCCGCCAGTTTTGCCAATGCCATCCGAACCGACATGATCGTTGCTTCCGTTTCGTATCTTTGCGGAAGGCGCTACCAGACGCGGGTTAATGCTCTGCTGACCCTTCCTTACCGATCGAAGAACGCAGATGGGGCGCGCGGGGGCAATGGCGTTAACCGTGTTGTCAGCCTTGAATCTGCCCGAAAACGGGACCGGAGCGGGTGGGCCGTTAACTCTGTGCCAGAATGGGACCGAATGGCCTGCGAGGATGAAGCTTTGAATCCAACTCTACGGCAACTCCCCCATAACTCCCCCCTAACTCTCCTGCAACTTTCGCGCGTGGAGGACAGACTCGGGCGCTAGTCTGCCTGGTCGAAAAGCGAGGGTGTCGAGCCGGTCGGCGGAGTGAGGCCAAGGTGCTGCCATCCCCGGTCGTTGAGGCAGCGACCCCGCGCCGTGCGCGCGATCATGCCGAGCTGGATCAGATAGGGTTCGATCACTTCCTCGATCGTGTCGCGCGGCTCGGACAGGCCGGCGGCGAGCGTCTCGACGCCGACCGGCCCGCCCTTGTAGATGTCGGCGATCATCGTCAGGTAGCGGCGGTCCTGCAGGTCGAGGCCGATCTTGTCGACCTCGAGCCGGGTCAGCGCGTTGTCGGCAATGGATTGCGTGATCTTGTCCGCGCCTGCCACTTGCGCGAAATCGCGGACGCGGCGCAGCAGGCGGCCGGCGACACGCGGGGTGCCGCGCGAGCGGCGGGCGATTTCGGTGGCGCCGCCCTTGTCGATGCCGATGCCCATGAGGCTGGCCCCGCGCGCCACGACGCGCTCCAGTTCCTCGACCGAGTAGAACTGCAGGCGCACCGGGATGCCGAAGCGGTCGCGCAAGGGGGTCTGCAGCAGGCCCTGCCGCGTCGTCGCGCCGATCAGGGTAAAGGGCGGCAGGTCGATCCGCACCGAGCGGGCCGAAGGGCCTTCGCCGATCATCAGATCAAGCGCGCGGTCCTCCATTGCCGGATAGAGCACTTCCTCGACCACGGGGTTTAAGCGGTGGATCTCGTCGATGAACAGGACGTCGCCGTGTTCTAGATTGGTCAGCAGCGCCGCCAGATCGCCCGCCTTGGCGATGACCGGGCCGGAGGTGGCGCGGAAATTGACGCCGAGTTCGCGCGCGATGATCTGGGCGAGCGTCGTCTTGCCAAGGCCCGGCGGCCCGAAGAACAGCACGTGATCCATCGCCTCGCGCCGCATCTTGGCGCTTTCGATGAAGACCCGCAGGTTGTCCTTGGCCGCCGCCTGCCCGACGAATTCGGCCAGCGTCTTGGGCCGCAGCGCGGCGTCCTGATCCTCGATCTGCGAGGCGGCGGAAAGGAGGGGGTTATCAGTCATTGAAAATCGGAATCCTGAACATCGCGGGCGACATGGAACACGCGCAGAACCTCGACGTCCCCGTTTTCTATCACGTAATATAGACGATGCTGTCGGTAGCGGATCGTCCGTACACCATCACCGAGTTCCGGAGCCGACGGGCCTGAGCGTGGATAGCGGCGCAAGCGGGCGAACACGCTGCCAAAGCCACGAGAGTATGCATCAGCGAGTTCGCTGCCGAAGTTCGTTACGCCGTTTTCGTCGATCTCATCAAGGTCTGCCAATGCTGCCGCGGTCAGCCGGACGTCAGCCATGCCGTGCCCGGCGGGCTGCGATGATTTCTTCGATCAGGTCTTCAGGTTCGCCCTCGACAATGCCGGAAGCAGCGCCTTCCGCGATCTGCTCGCGCAACCATTCCAGCCGATGGGAGCGTTCCTGTTCCTTGCGAACAAGATCGCGCAGGAAATCGCCCACGTCGACGTAATCCCCGGCCGATGCCCGCCGCTCGAGCCATTGGAGCATGGAATCGGGGATGGAAAAGCTGAGGTCGGTCATGGCTGGATCATACCGGGTTGGGAGTTTGGTGGCAAAGAAAGGGGCAAAGGTCTTTCCTTTAATTGACCAACCCCATCGGTCATCGGTGCGAGCATTGTGACTTGGGCTCCGGTGTCCGTGACGATAAGTCTGAACCTTGCGCCCCGAACTGCTACCGACGAGACCTTGTTTACTGCAGGAAAAGAGTATTCCTCCGACCTTTGACCAAAATTCGGATCTACCTCATCCCATCGAACCCTGACTTGTGCGTCGCGGACACCAAGATATACAAGTCGATGTATTGGAAGGTCACCAGAGACTTCTTCGCCCAGATTTACTAATTCGTAGGACGGATCTTTTTTCTTCATCTTTCGAGACCAAATGGTGCGAAATCCATTATATACGGAGTTATCTACAAACCATTCTGCTTCGCCGTTGGGACTTATCCTAATCCCGACACTGTCACCCGGTCGGATCACAGACCCCAGCAAACCATGAGAGGCCTTGAATGCTCCGTCTTTCGGAGCAAAGTAACGCCATCCATCCTCGTGCGGCGCCACGGGAACAAGCAGAGGGTCCATTAACTCAAAGGAAAACGGAAACCCCATTGCGCCTGCCATGCTGCTTCGGAATGGTCTCTCCAGTTTGATTCCGACAGTCGGTACGGAAGTGAATTCCGTGTAGAACGTCTGACCAGCGGTTACGACTACCGCTTCATTTTCCCGAGGAGCGTACTTGCGTTTGACCTGCCCCGAAGCAGGCAAAAAGCTCGAAATAGTCAAAACCACGGTCAGGAGAAGGCGCATAGCAATCTTCAGTGACGTTGAGCTTTCCATGCTTCTCACCCCGCTGCCCTCTTCAGCGCCACGCGCACCAGTTCGTTCAGCCCCGCGTCCTCGCCCAGTTCCTTGACCGCAGCGGCGACGGCGCTGCTTGCCACGGCGGGCTTGAAGCCGAGGTTCTGCAGGGCGGAGACGGCATCGGCGCTGGCGTTGCCGGGCGGTAAGGTGAACGCTTCTCCGCTGGCCATGCCAACTGGCGAAGCGTAGCCTGCCAAACCACCGGCCTTGTCCTTCAGCTCGTTGACGATGCGGCTGGCGAGTTTGGGGCCGACGCCATTGGCGCGGGCGACCATGGCGCTGTCGCCGTGGGCGCAGGCGCGCTGGAGTTCCTCAATCGAGAGGGCCGAGAGGATGGCGAGCGCCACCTTGCTGCCGACGCCCTGCACCGCGGTGAGCAGGCGGAACCAGGCGCGTTCGCCGGCGCTGGTGAAGCCGATCAGGCGCTGGTCGGTTTCGCTCACCTGCATTTCGGTGTGGACGACGACCTTGTCCCCCCGGATGCCGAGATGGGTCAGCGTCTTGGCCGAGCATTGCACGAGATAGCCGACGCCGTTCACGTCGATCACGGCCCAATCGGGCCCGGTGTCATCGAGAATACCGGTCAGCTTGGCGATCATGGTTTGTTCCTATGGCAGGAACTTTTTGCCGTGGCCAGAGGATACCTGCGCCAAATGCGTGGAGTGGCGGCGGGTGTTGGCGCTAAATGCCCACCTCCAACCCCTCCCGCCTGCGGGAGGGGAGAAGAAAGGGGTGCCCTAAGCCCCTAGCGAAGGGGGCGCTAGTCGTTGGCTTGCTGGTGCTCTGGCACGTCGTCCCATG
This sequence comes from Novosphingobium sp. CCH12-A3, assembly GCF_001556015.1. Classification (NCBI taxonomy): domain Bacteria; kingdom Pseudomonadati; phylum Pseudomonadota; class Alphaproteobacteria; order Sphingomonadales; family Sphingomonadaceae; genus Novosphingobium; species Novosphingobium sp. CCH12-A3. Next base: position 6,079 of record NZ_LSIA01000223.1, read on the forward strand.
GGCGGTAATAGAGCGTGGCGCAGTCGTGGGCGAGGATGCCGCCGGTCAGCGTCAGGTCGTCCTTCCAGGCATCGGCCACGAAATCGAGCGTGGAGAGGTGGCGGTCCTCGAAGTACATCTCGTGGACGTCATCACGCCCCGCGCCATAGACGATGCGCGATATCCCTGCCCAGATCGAGGCCATGGTGCACATGCCGCAGGGCTGGAGCGTGGAATAGAGCGTGGCGCCGGGAAAGCGCATTTCGCCGGAGGACTTGCCTGCAGCGCGGATCGCCATGACTTCGGCATGGGCGGTGGCGTCGCAGTGTTCGGCGGTGCGGTTGACGCCGTGCGAGAGCAGTTGCCCATCGCGCACGATGATTGCAGCGATGGGGGTGTTGGCGGGATCGGTGCCCTTGCGGGAGATGGCGAGATCGCGCGCGCGCGCCATCCAGTCTTCGTCGCTCAATCTGTCGTTCAGTGCGTCCATCCGGTGCATACGCCGGATCGTGGCAGTCGTTCCGGCCTATCGATGGCTGCCGAGCATGTTGGCGTGGGTTATCGCCACGGCCAAGGCGTCGGAGGCGTCCTCGCCCGCAAGCTGGACGCCGGGGAGCAGGATCTTGAGCATGTGCTGGATCTGCTGCTTTTCCGCACCGCCGGTGCCGACCAGCGCTTTCTTGATGACCTTGGTGGGATACTCGGCCACGGGGATTCCCGCCCGTGCGACCGCGACCATGGCAACGCCGCGCGCTTGCCCGAGCTTGAGGGTGGACTGCGGGTTGACGTTGACGAAGACTTCTTCGACCGCGCCGCTATCAGGCTTGTAAATGTCGATCACGGCGGCAAGCGCGGAATCGAGTTCGACAAGGCGCGAAGCCATGGTGGCCTTGTTGTCGGTGCGGATCTGGCCGTTGGCGACGTGGCTGAGGCGGCTGCCCGACTTGGCGACGACGCCCCAGCCGGTGACGGTGAGGCCGGGGTCGATACCGAGGATTATCATCTTACAGCTTGAGTCCGAAGCGGGGGCCGATCTGCATCATGGCCAGATAGAGCAGCACCGTCAGCACGCAGCCCGCGACCAGAGCAACCCAGAACGGTACGCCGTGGCGCAGCAGTGCGGGGATCACGAGAAACATCGGCAACGAGGGCAGGACATACCAGAAGGTTGCTTGCGCATGGACCGCCATGTTCTCCGCATCGGGCCGGGCGTTCCACAGGAACACCATGCCGAGCACCGAGACGAGCGGCAAGGAAGCGACCAGTGCGCCGACAGTGGGCAACTTGCGGCCAATCTCCGAGATCAGCGCGATGAGCAGGCCGGAGAGCGCGGCCTTTATGGCGAGCGGCATCATGGTTCAGTAGATAACCTCGAATGGTCCGCCAGGCGTTTCGGCGCCATCCCAGTCCTTGGGTGCTGCCTTGGCAAGGTCGTCATAGGCGCTCCCGTCGAACGAGGCTGGCGACCTGCAGGTGAGGCTGGCGAGCGCATTTTCGCCCGAGGAGCCTTGCAGCACTTCTATTCCCGAGGACTGCCTGCCGGGGTTCTCGTTGAGGCTGCCGGTTTCATCGACGTGGACGACGTAATGCGTCATCCCGTTGGTGAAGCGGATGTAGTCCTGGTTGAGGCCGCCCTGGCTGCGATTGCCGCCGGTGTGGATGTTGCTCCAGTCCGGCGTGCTGGCAATGTGCAATTCGGGACGGCCCTGCGGTCCGAAGCGATAGTGCAGCGAGTTGCGTGCCAGGCAAACGCTGCCAAGCTTCGCGCCGAAGCGGCAGGTGTAGACCACGCGTTCGTCGTTTGCGCACAGGCTTGCAGGACGAGCCGCGCCGAGGCGGGCAGGTTTCGCCACCGACCCGCCGGTGGAGAGCAGCGCCGCGAGTGCAACGGCAACTGGAAACGCTGCCGTTGCCCGTGGCATCAGCCCAGCGTTTCCATGACGTCGTCGGGGATGTCGTAGTTGCCCCAGACGGTCTGGACGTCGTCGTCGTCCTCAAGGACATCGATCAGCTTGAGCAGGGTGGCGGCGTTGTCGGCGTCGACCGAGGTCTTCATGCTCGGCTTCCATGCCAGCTTGACGCCTTCGGCCTCGCCCAGGGTCTTTTCGAGTTCGCGCGCAACTTCGTGCAGCGATTCGACCGCGACCCAGATCTGGTGGCTGCCGGGGTTCTCGTCACCATCGCCCATGTCGGATTCGACGTCTTCGGCACCGGCTTCGATGGCGGCTTCGAGGACCTTCTCCTCGTCACCGACCTTGCCGGGGTATTCGATCAGGCCGAGGCGTTCGAAGCCGTGGCTCACCGCACCCGATGCGCCAAGGTTGCCGCCGTTCTTCGAGAAAGCGGTGCGGATGTTGGTGGCGGTGCGGTTGCGGTTGTCGGTCAGCGCTTCGACGATGATGGCGACGCCGCCCGGGCCATAGCCTTCGTAGCGCACTTCCTCGTAGTTATCACCTTCGCCCTTCGACGCCTTGTCGATCGCGCGGGCGATGTTGTCCTTGGGCATGGACTGGGCCTTGGCCGCGTTGACCGCGGCGCGCAGGCGCGGGTTCATGTCCGGATCGGGCATGCCCATCTTGGCGGCCACGGTGATTTCGCGGCTGAGCTTGGAAAACATCGCCGAGCGCTTTTTGTCCTGCGCGCCCTTGCGGTGCATGATGTTCTTGAATTTGGAATGGCCTGCCATGGTCCGTGCTTCTTGCGAGGTTTTGGAATCTGCATCGCCCCTAGCCGACGTCGCGCGTTCCGGCAATCGGTGTGGCGCATCGGCGCAATTGCAGGCATGAGACAGCGATGATCCGCACGACCCTTGCCGAACTGTTCGCCTTCCTGCGCCGCCCAGTGCCGATGGCGGCTTCCGGGTTGAACGCTGATGGAGCGCTTTCCCGCTGGTTTGTGCTGACAGCATTCCAGATTGGGGTGCTGGGGCTGGTGGTGATGCCGCTGATCGCGCTGTGGCAGAAGGCCTTTGCGCTATCGCCACCGAATGCCTTCGAAGGAATGGGGCCGCTGGCGCTGTGGGGCGGGGCGGTGCTTTTGGCGCCGGTGCTGGAGGAACTGTTCTTTCGCGGCTGGATGAGCGGGACGCGGCGCGTGTTGGCCCTGATCGGCGTGGTCCTGGCCGGGCAGGTCGTTTTCGTGGCGCTGGGCCGGGGCAAGCCGCTCGTGGGTGGGGGAATACTGCTGGCCACGGTCCTTGTTGCGGCGGTGACCTGGTGGCGGAAACGGCGAGACACGGGGGTTCCACCGTGGTTCGCCCGACACTTCGCCCTGCTGCTTTACGGCACCACTGCGCTTTTTGCGGTGATGCACCTTTTCAATTACCCGACGATCACGCTCGCTGCCGTGCCGATGGTGCTGCCGCAATTCTGGTCAGGCCTGATGTTCGCGCACATGCGGGTGAGGCTTGGCCTGCTGGCCTCGATCCTCAACCACATTGCATCGAACGCCATCGTGCTGGCGGTAGCGCTGAATTGGGGTTAGCCGTTGACCACCGTGCCGCCATTGGGATGCAGCACCTGGCCCGACATGTAGGACGAGTCCTCACAGGCGAGGAACAGGAAGCTGGGAGCCACCTCGTTGGGCTGGCCCGGGCGGCCCATCGGCGTGTTCTCGCCGAAGTGTTCGAGCTTCTCCTCCGACGCGCCGCCGCAAGGGTTGAGCGGGGTCCAGATCGGGCCGGGGGCGACCGCATTGACGCGGATGCCTTCGCCCACAAGCTGTTCGGACAGGGCGCGGGTGAAGGCGGTGATGGCGCCCTTGGTGCTTGAGTAGTCGAGCAGTTCGGGTTCACCCTTGTAGCTGGTGATCGAAGTGCAGTTGACGATGGCCGCGCCCGGCCTGAGGTGCTCGCGCGCGGCCTGGACGAGGTAGAACATCGAGAAGATGTTGGTCTGGAAGGTGCGTTGCAGCTGGTCCGCGGTGATTTCGCGGATGTCCTTGTCGGGGTGCTGTTCGCCTGCGTTGTTGACGAGGACGTCGAGGCGGCCCCAGTCGCCGATGACCAGATCGACGAGGGCATGGGCCACTTCCGGATCGCCGAGGTCGCCTGAGAAGGTCAGGGCTTCGCTGCCTTCGGCTTCGCACAGTTCGCGGGTGCGGGCGGCGTCCTCGTTCTCATTGAGATAGGCGATGGCGACTTTCGCGCCCTCGCGTGCGAAGAGGACGGCGACGGCGCGGCCGATGCCGCTATCCGCCCCGGTCACGATCGCCACCTTGCCCTTCAGTCGCCCCGAACCGGGATAGCGCGGCTGCCATTCGGGCTTGGGATCGAGGCTCGCCTCGCTGCCGGTGAGCCCGTCTTCGTGGATCGGCGGGCGGACGGTGGCGGTCTGGGTCATGGGGCTATCCTGCTGAAACTACAGGATGCCAATGGCCGGGCAGGGCGGTGGTTCCGCTCCTGCCCGGGAAACGCGATCAGTCGATGCCGAGAGCGTTCTTGTAGGTTTCGAGCACGGCTTCCATCTCGCGGCGGTCGTCGGGCTTCATCTTCCGCAGGCGGACGATCTGGCGCATGATCTTGGCGTCATAGCCGGTGGCCTTGGCTTCGTTGTAGACGTCCTTGATGTCGTCGCCGATGCCCTTCTTTTCCTCTTCGAGGCGTTCGATGCGCTCGATCAGGAGGCGCAGGCGATCGTCTGCTGTCTTGGCATCGTCGAATTCGACCATCGGGAAAGTCTCCGGGTAAGATACGTGAATCAGTTGGCGCGGCTGATAGACGCGCCTCGGGATTCGGGCAAAGCGGAGGCTGTGGAAAGTCCGGGGATTAGTGACCCGATGCGTTTTTCCTTACGCTCTCCTCCATCCGGGCCAGTTGCTCGGGCGTTGCCTCGGTCTGGTAGCGGGCCTTCCATTCGGCTGCGGGGAGTCCGTGGATCACTTCGCGCGCGGCGGCCTTGTCTCCCGCAAAGCCGCCTTCGATGATCCAGTCCGCCAGGCAATTGCGGCAGAAGCCCGAAAGGCCCATCAGATCGATGTTCTGGGCATCGTGGCGGTGCTGGAGGTGCTTTACCAGGCGGCGGAAGGCGGCGGCCGCTACGGAATCGGGAAGCGTATCGATTGCATTCGTATCCACGGTAATCTTCCTTGGGTTTTGAAATGGCATGGGCCATAGCGCATCCCGCAGATTCATAAGGAGTACCCAAGCTGTGGCCAAGCTCGATCCTCGCGGACGTAAAGTGAAGATCCTCGCCACGGTAGGACCCGCCAGCCGCGAGCCGGAAATGCTCGAGAAGCTCTTTCGCGCAGGCGCTGACGCCTTCCGTGTCAACATGAGCCATGGCGAGCACGCCACCCATGCCGAAACGATCGCTAATATCCGGGCGCTCGAGAAGAAGGTGAACCGCCCCATCACGATCCTGTGCGATCTGCAGGGACCGAAGCTGCGGGTGGGCAAGTTCAAGGAAGGCCGTGCGGTGATCCGCCACTCGGGCCATTTCACGCTTGATCGCAATCCCGAGCCGGGTGACGAGACCCGCGTCCAGCTGCCGCATCCCGAACTGTTCGGCATCCTGCAGAAGGGGCAGCGCCTGCTGATCGACGATGGCAAGCTGCGCCTCCGCGTGATCCGGGCCGATCAGAACGAGATTCTCTGTTCCGCCGAGGTTGGTGGGGTCATCTCCGATCGCAAGGGCGTCAATGTGCCCGATGCCGTGGTGCCGGTCCCGGCGCTGACCGACAAGGACCGCCGCGACCTTTCGTTTGCCGTCGAGCATGGTGCGGACTGGATCGCCCTGTCGTTCGTGCAGCGTCCAGAGGACGTTGCCGAAGCGCGCCGCCTGATGGGCGGCTACGGTTCGCTGATGGCCAAGATCGAGAAGCCCGCCGCGATCTCGCGTCTGGAAGAGATCATCGAGCTTTCCGACGGCATCATGGTTGCCCGTGGCGACCTCGGCGTGGAGTTGAATCCCGAGGAAGTGCCGCCGCTGCAGAAGCGCATCGTCGAAAGCGCGCGCCGCCAGGGCAAGCCGGTGGTCGTCGCCACGCAGATGCTCGAATCGATGATCGAGGCGCCGACGCCGACCCGCGCCGAAGTGTCCGACGTCGCCAATGCGGTCTATGACGGGGCTGACGCGGTCATGCTCTCGGCCGAAACCGCCGCAGGGGCCTGGCCGGAAGAGGCGGTGACGATCATGCACCGTATCGCTGCGCAGGTCGAAGCCGATCCGGGCTATGGCGCGCGCGTCCACTTCATCGAGACCCTGCCCGATCCGACCACGGCCGACGCGCTGGCACAGGCTGCGGCGAGCATCGCCAACACCCTGCCGATCGCAGGCGTGATCGTCTTCACGGGGTCGGGGTCGACCGCGCGGCGCGTGGCCCGCGAACGGCCTGGCGTGCCGATGCTGGTATTGACGCCATCGCAGAAGACCGCGCGCAAGGTCGGCCTGCTGTGGGGTGCCCACGCCGTGAGCACCAAGGACATCGGTAGCTTCGAGGAGATGATCGCCAAGGGCAAGCGCATGGCCTTGCGTCACGGCTTCGGCACCGCCGGCTCAAGGCTTGTCGCGCTGGCCGGCGTTCCCTTCGGCACGCCCGGGGCCACCAACCTGCTGCACGTCGTCACGCTTACCGGCAACGAACTGGATCAACACGGCTGACATTGATGTAAATATGCCACGCGCTTTGTAAGAATTAATTGCGCACTTGAAAACAGGTTGAACGCCGCTGCGCAGCGGGCATTCTTGCTCCACAAGATAAACGGGAGCTGTGAATGCCAGTTACAAAGAGCAGGGTTTCGCAAGGAATTTGCCGTGGGCTCAGCGCCCTTGCGCTCGTCGTCACGGGTGCGGGCGTGGCCTATGGTCAGGACACGGCGCAGGATCAGGAGCAGTCGGCGATTGACGTGCTCAACGCCGACATCATCGTCACCGCCACGAAGAAGAAGGACGTCGAGAACGTCCAGGACGTGCCGGTTGCGATCACCGCATTCAATGCCCAGAGCCTGCAGGCGCTGCAGGTGCGTGATATCCAGACGCTGACCTACAGCGCGCCGAACGTCTCGCTCGATCAGGTCGGCACCTCGCGCGGGACCGCCAACTTCTCGATCCGCGGGCTCGGCGTGAACAGCTCGATCCCTTCGATCGACCCGACCGTCGGCGTGTTCGTGGATGGGGTATACATCGGCGTCAACAACGGGCTTGTGTTCGACGTGTTCGACCTGGGCTCGGTCGAAGTGGCGCGCGGGCCGCAGGGCATCCTCTATGGCCGCAACACCACCGGGGGCGCGGTCCTGATCAACACCGGCGATCCGACGCCGGATCTGCGCGCCAACTTCCGCGTGTTCTATGAAGGGCCGATCGATTCCGGGCGCGGATCGGGTAACTTCGCGGCGCAGGCCGTGGTGTCCGGTCCGTTGATCAAGGACGTGCTGAACTTCAAGGTCGGCGGTTACGTCAACAACGACGAGGGCTATTTCAAGAACCTGTTCAATGGCAAGGACTTCGGCAAGGCGCAGACCCAGATCCTGCGCGGTGCGCTGGAATTCCTGCCGTCCGAGGCGATCCGCATGATCGCCAAGGTCGAATACTTCAACAGCGAGGGCGATGGCCCCGCCGGCCAGAACCACGGCCTCTACAAGCGCGACACCTTCGACTTTGCGATCGATAACGGCGGCTTCTACAAGAACCGCACCTGGTTTGCGACGCACAAGACCGAAATCGACGTGGGTGATGGCAAGATCACCAACATCTTCGGCTTCCGCGATTATGACGCCTCGACCGGGGGCGACATCGATTCCAAGCCGGTATTCATCTTCCACTCGAATTCCTTGTTCAAGCAGCGCCAGTATTCGGATGAAATCCGCTACAACAACCGCTTCGGTGCGCTGGACTTCACGGCAGGCGGTTTCTGGTTCACGCAGGACCTGCGCTACGACGAGCTGCGCTTCTTCCCCACGTTCATCAGCCCGTTGACCCAGATCGGCGGGGGTCGCCAGGATCACGACGTGCTCGGCCTGTTTGCGTCGGGCGACTTCGATGTGACCGACCAGCTGACGCTGACCGCAGGCATCCGCTGGTCCAAGGAAACCAAGGACGTCGCCGTCACCTACATCCGGCCTCGCTCCAATTGTTCGGTCGTGGCCGGCACTTGCCCGACATCCGGGGTCAACCCGCTTATCCCGAACGAGAACAACGGCTTCAAGGACAAGCGTACGTGGGAGAACTGGAGCCCCAAGCTCGGCTTCCAGTATCGCTTCAACGGCGATGCGCAGGTCTACGGCAACTGGACGCGGGGCTTCCGTTCGGGCGGGTACAACTTCCGCATCACCAATGCCCGCGCCTTCGAGGCAGTGGCAGCAACGCGCGGCCTTTCGTTCGACGAGGAGCAGGTCGACAGCTTCGAACTGGGCACCAAGTTCCAGACACCGGATCGCAAGCTGACGCTAAACCTGGCGGCTTTCCGCACAGAGGTTGGCAACATGCAGCGTGAGGTCAACGAAGGGTCTGCGGCGGGTGTTGCCCAGTCCATCTTCAACACTGCCGACGCCCGCATTACCGGCATCGAAGGCGAAGGCCGTTTTGCCGTGGGCAAGAACTTCCTGCTCACCGCGAACTTCGGCTACATCGATGCCGAGTACACCAAGGTGCTGTTCGACATTTCGAGCGACGGCGTGGTCAACGACGCGGACAAGGCGCTCGACCTGCCACGCACTCCGAAGTGGACCTATGGCTTTGGCGTGCTGGGTGATTTCCCGGTGGGCGAAGGCAATGCCATTGTTGCCCGCGCCAACTTCCAGCACCGCGACCGGTTTGCCTATACCGACAACAACTTTGGCTGGATCACCTCGTCCGACAACCTCGACGCCTCGATCAGCTATAAGACAGGTGGTCTGACCTTCACGGTCTATGGCCGCAACCTGCTCGATCAGGTCCAGCATGGTGGGGACACGCAGCTGGGTACGGCGGCGCAGATCCCGGTGTTTGGTGGCCCGCTTTCGACCGGCGTCGACCGGCCGTTTGCCGACAATCCCAAGGCCGGCACGTTCTCGCCGCTGGTGCGCGGACGCGTGCTGGGCGTGGAGTTGAACGCCGACTTCTGAGGCAGAGGGCGCTGCGGGGTGTACCGCTCCGCAGCGCTCAGTTCTGGCGTGACTTGATTGTTGCCAGCCTTGGCGCTTCGCGTGCCGCGCGTTTTTCTGCAGAGCTCACGCAGTTCTTGCCAGCCTTCTTGGCAGCATAGAGCGCAGCGTCGGCAATCGGCACGATGTCGGTTGCCGATGTTGCCGTTTCGGGGACGGTCGCGATGCCGAGCGAGGCAGATATCGCGCACTCGTGGCTGGCGCTCAGCGATTCGATGCGCTGGCGCAGGATTTCGGCCTTGTCCATCGCGTCTTCAAGCGAGCAGTCGGGCAGGATGGCGACGAGTTCTTCTCCGCCGTAGCGGCAGACCACGTCGGTCGGCCTGAGGCACCCGACGATCTGTGCCGCGACATCGCGCAAGACGGCATCGCCCTTGGCGTGGCCATGTTCGTCGTTCAGTTTCTTGAAGTTGTCGAGATCGAGCATGACCACGGCAGTGCTTGCCCCGGTGCGCGAACCGAGCGACACGAATCGTTCCAGCGCGTCTTCCATGTAGCGGCGGTTGTACAGCCCGGTCAGCGGATCGCGCAGCGACTGGGTGCGCAGCTTCTCGCGCAGGGCAATGTTGGAAAGGGCGAGCGACATGGAGTCCGCCAAGGCGCGGCCGAGGCGGCGGATTTCCATGATGTGATCGTAGGCGCCATCCGAGTCAGGATGGGCGATGATCAGCAGGCCGTGCCGCTGTCCGCAGGCCATCATCGGCATTTCGACGGTGGCGATTTCCGAGGGATGGTGCGCGCAGCACAGGGTTCCGACTGCCGGCGAATTGACGTGCGGCTTGCCGCGCTTCAGCGCCCAGCAGTTCGAGGGCGAGAGCATCTCGGGAACGCTGTAGCCCTCGGGCATGTCCCACGCCCGCGCGAGATCGAGCCGGTCGCGCGAGTTGTTGAACACGAACAGTGCGGCGCCGTAGCCGGGCAGCAAGCGGCGCGCTGTGGCCATCAATACGGCGCCAGCGTCCTCATAGGTCTCGGCGGCCTGGAGCATATCGGTCATCGCGAACAGTTCCTGGATCTGCTCGCGAGAGTCGCGGGTGATAACGTAGTTCGTGATGTTGCGGTTGCGCACAGACTGGGCTGCCCGCTTCAGGACCAACTGAAGTGCAAATAGAGCCACCATGCAGCAGGCTGCAACTATGGCGAGAAAGTCGTGGTACTTGTCGGCCACGACCATCGGCAGGATCACGGCACAAAGCACCAGCGCATGCGCGACCAGAGTCGAGATATGCACTTTCTCAAGGCTTACCTCGTCATCAAGAAGCTGGCGTTTCTCTGACGATTCACGATCTGCGGCGGCCAAGGGATCCTCCAATCATGAAGGTATGCCGCGGGGCGTTGTAAGATGGGGTTAATTCACCGGGCGTAGGACGACCAGACTCTTACGGAACGCCGGATTAACCACACCATTCAGCGCTTTAACGCTTGCCGAACAAAGCGGACCCGATGCGAACATGTGTCGCGCCCAGTTGCACCGCCGTTTCGAAATCATCGCTCATGCCCATCGACAGGCGGCTGAGGCCGTTGTCGTCGGCCAGCTTGTCGAGCAAGGCAAAAAAGGGTGCGGCTTCGATCCCGGCGGGGGGCACGCACATCAGGCCGACAACTTCCAGACCGGCTTCGCGGGCTTGCGTCAGCAGGGCGGGCAGTTCCGCCACGGCGCAGCCACCCTTCTGCTCTTCGTTGCCGATGTTGACCTGAATGAAGCACGGCACCTTGCGGCCAAGCTTGTCCTGCGCCTTGGCCAGGGCCGTCACGAGGCTGGGGCGATCGACCGAGTGAATGCAGTCGAACAGGGCGATGGCATCTTCGGCCTTGTTGGACTGCAACTGGCCGACAAGGTGAAGCTGGACATCGGGATGGGCTGCACGGATGGCGGGCCACTTTTCCTGCGATTCCTGCACCCGGTTTTCGCCGAACACGCGCTGGCCTTGCGCGATCAGATCGAGGATCGCCTCGGCTGGCTTGGTCTTGGAGATCGCGATCAGCGTGACGTCATCGGCCTTGCGCCCGGCGATGCGGGCGGCCGTGGCGATGCGCGAACGGACCTGTTCGAGCGGCGATGAAGGGACTGCCTGTTCCATGGCGCGGTGCTATAGCGCCACGATGCGAAAGCGCCAGACCATCGCGAAAAGGGTGCCGCGGCGCGTGCTGCTCAGCGATGCGCGCAACGATGCCGGGCTGGAGCGCGCGATTGCGCGGCTCGGGCACGGAGATGCGCTGGTGTTCCGCCACTACCACCTCGACCGTGCGCCACGCCGCGCCCGCTTCGTGACGCTGGCCAGACTGGCGAGGCGCCGTGGCGTCATGGTCATCGGCGCCCGCGTGCCGCGGATGTGGCATGTCGATGGTGTCTACGGCGGGGCGAGAGAGATCATGGCTGGTAGCGGCCTGCGTCTGGCGACAGCCCATTCGCTGCAGGAAATAGCCGCAGCAGCACGCGCCAGGGCCGATGCCATCCTGCTTTCGCCGGTCTACCCGACGCGATCGCATCCGGGCGGGAAAGTGCTCGGCCCGGTCCGCTTCCTGATGCTGGCGCGGCTCTCGCCGCTGCCGGTGATCGCACTGGGCGGGATGACCCGCGCCCGTGCCGCGCACCTGCCGGTCCATGGCTGGGCGGCGATCGACGGGCTCGCCTAAACCCTTCACTCGTCGCAATTCCTGTCGGGATTCTTGACGGTGAGTCCCCTTCGGGCGCATGATGCGCGCTCAAGGGCAGGGATAGGCACAAGTTCATGGCAAGCCGGGCAGCAACCACCGCGCAGGCACGCGGATCGAACGCGCGAGGAGGCTTGCGTGGAGCCGACTGGCGCGCCGTTCTGCGCCGCTCGCTGCGCCGCAGTCTGGAACTGCTGGGCGGCGGCATTCTCGCGGCGGCGATGGTGTTTCTCGCGCTCGCGCTGTTGAGTTACACGCAGACCGATCCCTCCGGCAGCACGGCTTCGGGAAGCCCGGTCGAGAACTGGATGGGCCTGGCCGGCGCATGGGCATCGGAGCGTGTGCTGCTGTTCTTCGGGTTGCCCGGCGGTTTGCTGCTCCCGCTCCTGTGGGTGTTTTCGCGGCGCCTGTGGGATTCGGAAAGCGATCTCATCGATCTTGACGAGGACGAGGATGCAGCGCCGCCCCCTAGCTGGTGGCGGCCTACGCTGCTGTTGCTTGTTGCCATGGCGCTGATCGGCACTGCGCTCTCACTCTGGGGGGCGAGCACGTCGAGCCGCCTGCCTGCCGGGCCAGGCGGGCTTTCGGGCCTGCTGGGGGCCGCAGCGGTGAGCGGCCTCGCCGGATTGGTGCCGCAGGTCTCCGCGCTGTGGTTCACGGTTCCGCTTGGGCTTGTCTCGCTTGCAGGAGGCCTTGCCATCGCCAGCCGGATCTTTGCATTCGACTGGGCCGGAATGCTCAGCTTGCCGTCGTTCCTGCGCCGCCAGCCGCGCGAAGTTGCGTTGGGAGACGAAGAGGACGAGGCCACTGTCCGTCCGCCAAAGAAGGAGCGCCGCGAGAAAGAGGCACGCGCGGCTGCCGACGCGATCGACGTCGAGGAGGCGCTCTCGCAGCGCAAGCCGACCGAGATCACCGATCCCACTCGCACGCCTGCGCCTGCGGCTGTGCAGCCCAAGGCACGGCAAGGGGATCTGTTCGACAAGTACGAGCTGCCCTCGATCGAGCTGCTGGTCGAAGCGCCCGCAGGTTCGACCCAGAAAATCGACAAGCTGGCACTCGAACGCAATGCCCGCCTGCTCGAGAACGTGCTCGACGATTTCAACGTAAAGGGCGAGATCACCGCGGTGCGAACCGGCCCGGTCGTGACGATGTACGAGCTGGAGCCGGCGCCGGGGATCAAGGCCAGCCGCGTGATCGGCCTTGCCGACGACATTGCCCGCAACATGAGCGCGATCTCTGCGCGCGTTTCGGCCATCCCGGGCCGCACGGTCATGGGCATCGAACTGCCCAACGCGATCCGCGACATGGTATCCTTCCGCGAATTGATCGCCTGCGAGAAGTTCGCCAGTTCCAAGGCCTTGCTGCCGATCATCCTGGGCAAGGACATTGCCGGCGAGCCGATTGTGGCCGACCTTGCGACGATGCCCCACCTGCTCGTGGCCGGTACGACCGGTTCGGGCAAGTCGGTCGGTCTCAACTGCATCCTGCTGTCGCTGCTCTACCGGCTGACGCCGGCGCAGTGCCGCCTGATCCTCGTCGATCCCAAGGTGCTGGAGCTCAAGTCCTACGACGACATTCCGCACCTGCTCTCGCCGGTGGTGACCGAGCCGGCCAAGGCTGTCCGCGCGCTCAAGTGGGCGGTCGAGGAGATGGAGCGGCGCTACCGCCAGATGTCCTCGATCGGCGTCCGCAACATTTCGGGCTTCAATGACAAGGTTCGCGCCTCGCTGGCCAAGGGCAAGCCGCTCGGACGACGCATCCAGGTCGGCTTCGATCCCGACACGGGCGAAGAACTGTTCGAGGAACAGCAGCTCGATTACGAGGTGCTGCCGCAGATCGTGGTCATCGTCGACGAACTCGCCGACCTCATGGTGACGGTCGGCAAGGAAATCGAAGTCCTGATCCAGCGTCTCTCGCAAAAGAGCCGTGCAGCCGGTATCCACCTGATCATGGCTACGCAGCGGCCCTCGGTCGACGTCATCACCGGCGTGATCAAGGCCAACCTGCCCACCCGCATCAGCTTTGCCGTTACCAGCCGCATCGACAGCCGCACCATCCTTGGAGAGCAGGGCGCCGAGCAGCTGCTGGGCAAGGGCGACATGCTCTACAAGCCCAACACCGACCCGATAAAGCGCGTCCACGGCCCGTTCGTTTCGGACGAGGAAGTCGAGAAGGTGGCCGATCACTGGCGTGGACAGGGTAGCCCCGAATACGTTGATTCCGTTACGGAAGAGCCGGAAGACGGCGGCTTCGGCTTCGACGATATCGACAGCGCTTCGGACAATCCGGAAGACCGCAAGTACCGTCAGGTCTGCCAGCTCGTGTTCGAAAGCCAGAAGGCCTCTGCCAGCTGGATCCAGCGCCAGATGGGCGTGGGGTACAACACGGCGTCGAAGTGGATCGAGCGTATGGAAGCCGATGGCCTCGTTGGGCCTGCCAATCACGTCGGTCGGCGCGAGATCTACCGCGACAAGGACGGCAACGTCCTTTGAACGCACTTGCGCGCGAACTCATGAACATCCCGACATCGGAACTTAATCCGGATGTCGGGTCAATTCTTTCAGGGGATTAACGAGCTTCTAAGTTTGACGAGCTAGCACTGAGTTCATGTTGGGTGGGTTCGGACGCTGGCTGTGCTTGGTGCTGGTGCTCTTCGTCGGTCTGAGGTCGGCTGAAGGGCATGCCGATCCCGTTCGCCCTCGCTCGGTCTGCCACGCCGATGCCGGCATTGGTGAAACCTGGCAGGCAGTCGCATCGGCGCCGTCCCGCTGGCGCTGCGACGACAGTGGCTGGTCCCTGGCCGAAGAGGTTCTGATCCGCTTCGATCTCGGCAAGGAAGAAAACCGGGTTCTTCCGCAGAGCCTCGTCACGCATACTGGCAACTTCGAGCGGGTGGATGTGGGCGTTGTCGGGCAGCGCGGAGATATCCGCTGGTCCTCGTTCTGGCCTGAAGACGTCCATCACCTCGCTGCGGGGCCTTACATGGTGATTCCCGTGACCGGCGTGACCGCGGATGCGCAAGCCGTGGCGGTCAGGGTCGTGAAGCCCTGGGGCAAGACCATCATGAGCGAAATGCGGCTTGATCCCTTTCCCGAAGGGACCGGCTGGCCCTTGCCCCGGATCGTCGTGATGGCGGCGATCTGCGGGATGCTGCTTGTGCCCCTGCTGATCAACACCGCGTTCTATTCCGTTCTGCCGGAACGCTACGTGATCTGGCATCTGGTCATGGTCGCAGCCATGCTGGTGCAGGCCGCCTTCGCCACGGGTTTCCTGCATATCTTCCTTGATGTCGGCGCGCTGTGGGAATGGCAGGTTTCGAACATCGCCTTTTCTGCCATGGCGGGAGCCGCGCTGCTGTTCGCCGCCAGCTTCATCGAAGCCGACAAGCTCGCGCCGCGCCTGCGGTTGCTGGGGCGGCGATTGGCGCCTGCGATCGGCATCGTCGGTCTCGTCGCCTGCATGCCCGTCGATTGGATGAGGCCATATTCATCGCCTGCGATGCACCTTTCGATCGGCTTGGCGATTGTCGTGCTGGCGGCCATGCTATGGGATGGACACCGCCGCGGCAGCCAATCGGTCCGTCTGCAGATCATTGCCTGGACGCCCATTCTCCTGATCGGGTCCTGGCGCATCTCGGCCTATCTTCTGCCAGGACTCCATCCCACCGAGGCCATCGAGCTATACCAGCTTGCCCTGGCCTTCGAGGTGCTGGTCACGGGCCTCGGAATCGTAAATCGTTTCGTCGAGGTCCGGCAGGAACGGGACCGTGCGACCGCCCGCGCCCTCGAACTCGAAGGCGTTGCCGACCGTGATCCCCTGACCGGGCTCAGGAATCGCCGCACGATCGAGGAGCGCTTCACCCAGCTGTTTGCCGGGGGGTTCCGCACGATGGCCGTCATCGATCTCGATCATTTCAAGAACGTCAACGATACGCACGGTCATGCGATGGGCGACGTGGTGCTGCGTTCGGCAGCCGGTGCCTTGCTCGACGACCGCGACACCAAGGCGATCCGGATGGGCGGCGAGGAGTTCCTGCTGCTTCTGCGCGGTCAGGATGCTGCGGCCCGCGCCGAGCGTTGTCGCCGCGCCATAGCTGTCCGCGTCTCCGCCGAGGTGCCCGGCCTCGACTGCCTGGTGACGGCCAGCATGGGCTTGGTAGAGCACGACACCGGCGGAAATCTGCAGATAGACTTCGCCGCGCTCTATGCTCGCTGCGATCAGCTGCTGTACGAAGCGAAGCGGCTCGGCCGCAATCGCACCATGCGGGAAAAGGTCACCAGTTTCGACGCTGCAAGCCGCGCGGTGGCCTGAAGAAAGCCGACAAAACCGGTTTCGCTCCGTGAAATGCAAATTGCCGGTTTGCAGCTTCGCTAATTCACTTGAGCACGCGGCATCGATTTGCGCTATGGGCCTGCGAAATCGAAGACTGCGAAGGACTCCCGCCGTGCAAGACACCCTGCTCCGCCAGCGCGAAACAACTGCCTCGGTGGCTTCCGTTCGCACCGACTGGACGCGCGAGGAGATCGCCGCGCTGTTCGATCTACCTTTCACCGAGCTGGTGTTCCGCGCCGCAGAGGTTCATCGCCAGCACCACCGGGCGGGCGAAGTGCAGCTGTGCACGCTGCTCTCGATCAAGACCGGCGGCTGCCCCGAGGATTGCGGCTACTGCTCGCAGTCGGTCAAGGCCGACAGCGGCGTCGAGGCGACCAAGCTGATGGAAGTGCAGAAGGTGCTGCAGTCCGCCGCGCAGGCCAAGGACAATGGCTCCAAGCGCTTCTGCATGGGTGCGGCATGGCGCAACCCCAAGGACCGCGACATGCCTGCCATCATCGCCATGATCAAGGGCGTGCGCGAGATGGGCATGGAAACCTGCATGACGCTCGGCATGCTGACGCCCGGCCAGGCCGCGCAACTCGCCGAGGCAGGTCTCGACTACTACAACCACAACATCGACACCTCGCCTGAACGCTACGAGGAAGTCATCACCACCCGCACTTTCGCCGATCGCCTGCAGACGCTGGACAACGTGCGCAATGCCGGGATCAACGTCTGCTCGGGCGGCATCGTCGGCATGGGCGAGACGCGCGCCGACCGCGTCGGCTTCGTCCACGCTCTCGCCACGCTCGAACAGCACCCGGAAAGCGTGCCGGTCAACGCGCTGGTGCCGATAAAGGGCACGGTGCTGGGCGACATGCTGGCCGATACGCCGCTCGCCAAGATTGATGACATCGAGTTCGTCCGCACCGTTGCCGTCGCGCGCATCACCATGCCGCTGTCGATGGTGCGCCTGTCGGCCGGCCGCGAATCCATGTCCGAAGCCACGCAGGCGCTGTGTTTCATGGCCGGTGCCAATTCGATCTTCACCGGTGACAAACTGCTCACCGCCGCCAACGCCGGTGATGATGCCGATGCTGCCATGTTCGCCCGGCTTGGCCTAAAGCCGATGGAAGGCGAGGAACCCCTCCGTGAATTAAAAGGGCGGGCGATGAAGGCGGTCGGAGGCTGCTCGGGAGGCTGCGCGGCCTGATGGCAGACAGCACCACTCGCACCGGTTCACTGTGGTCGGCACATGTCGCCGATCTTGCAGGGCTGGGGGAAAAGGCCCGCCTGCGCAGCCTTGCTCCCCGGCGCGGGATCGACTTTGCCTCGAACGACTACCTTGCGATGTCTTCGTCGCCCCGGCTCGCGGCGGCGGTGCAGGAAGCCATCGCGCGCGGGGTTCCGTTGGGTTCCGGGGGATCGCGCCTGTTGCGTGGTAATGACCCCGAGCATGAACTGCTGGAGGGAGAAGCAGCCCGCTTTTTCGGCAGCGAATCCGCTTTGTTTTTCTCGGCTGGCTACGCCGCCAATGTCGCGCTGTTGTCCACCCTGCCACAGCGCGGAGACCTGATCGTCCATGACGAACTGGTCCACGCTTCGATGCACGAAGGTCTGCGCCTGACCCGTGCCACGGCGGTCAGTGCTGCACACAACGATCCGCAGAGCTTCGATGACGCCGCCCGCGAATGGCGTGCCAAGGGCAATTCTGGCCGCATCTGGCTTGCCTTCGAGACGCTCTATTCGATGGACGGGGACATGGCCGACGTGGCCGCGATGGCCCAGGTGGCAGAACGGCACGATGCGATCATGCTGATCGACGAGGCCCATGCCACCGGCGTGTTCGGTCCGGATGGGCGCGGCATCGCCGCAACGCTCGATGGCCGGCCGGACACCGTGGTGTTGCGAACCTGCGGCAAGGCGATGGGCTGCGAAGGCGCGCTTGTCCTGGGCCCCAAGGTCGTGCGTGATTTCCTGGTCAACCGCGGGCGTCCCTTCATCTTCTCGACCGCGCCTTCACCGCTGGTTTGCGCTGCCGTGCGCGAGGCGGTCCGGATCATGGCGGACGAACCGCAACGCCGCGAAGCCCTGCGCGCCCTTGTCGCCCATGCCGAGCGCGTGCTTGCTCCGCACGGTGCGCTGCCTTCGGGATCGCAGATCCTGCCGCTGATCCTGCACGAGGATGCACGGACCATGGCGGTCGCCGCTTCGCTTCAGGCCAAGGGGTTTGACGTGCGCGGCATCCGTCCGCCCACTGTTCCGCAAGGCACCAGCCGCTTGCGCATCTCGCTGA
This sequence comes from Novosphingobium sp. CCH12-A3, assembly GCF_001556015.1. Lineage (NCBI taxonomy): Bacteria > Pseudomonadati > Pseudomonadota > Alphaproteobacteria > Sphingomonadales > Sphingomonadaceae > Novosphingobium > Novosphingobium sp. CCH12-A3. Next base: position 24,402 of record NZ_LSIA01000223.1, read on the forward strand.
CCCTGAATGCCACTTCCGAAGATGTCGACGCTCTGGGGATGGCTCTTTCAGAGGCACTGCGATGAGCGCCTTTGTCGTGACCGGCACCGATACCGGCATCGGCAAGACGATCTTCTCCGCAGCGCTTACCGGAGCGTTGCACGCGCACTACTGGAAGCCGGTGCAGGCCGGGCTCGATGATGGCGCGGACCGTGACCACGTTGCCAGTCTTTCGGGCGTGCCTGCAGATCAGGTTCTCCCGGAAGCCTACCGTTTGAACACGCCATGTTCACCCCATCGGGCCGCAGAGCTGGACGGGGTCGTCATCGATCTGGCGCAACTGGCGCTGCCCGCAGTGCGGCCGCTGGTCGTCGAAGGGGCAGGGGGCGCGCTGGTGCTTGTCACGCGCAGCACCACCTATGCCGATGTTTTTGCCTGGTGGAACCTTCCGGTCGTCGTCGTGGCGCGGACGGCGCTGGGCACAATCAACCACTCGCTCCTGACCTTCGAGGCGCTGCGTTCGCGCGGTGTCCCGATCCACGGCGTTGCGTTCGTCGGCGAGGGTAACGAGGACAGCGAGGCGACGATCTGCGCAATGGGCAACGTGAAGCGCCTTGGCCGCCTGCCGATGCTCGCCAGGCTCGATCGCGAGAGCCTCGCCGCCGCGTTCGCCGAAAATTTCCGGGTGGGCGACTTCGTCTAGAGCACTTTCCGACCAATCTGGCTCACCGTGACGGAGCCGATTTTGGCCGGTCGCGAGAATCGAGGAGGGAGCCATGCCATCGCATAGTGACCGACGAGAGACGCAGCGATCGGGCCAAAAGGGGCCCGCCCCGGAGGGGTTGCCGCAGGGAGCCCCTCGGACAGCGTCGCCTTGTTTGGACGGGCCACCAGCCCGCCCTGCACAAGGCTCCTTGCCGAGAAGCGCCCTGCGACAATCACGGTAAGCCCGATTGGTCGGAAAGTGCTCTAGATCACCAGATACAGCGCGTTTGCCGCTGCGGTGAGGACCAGGACGCCGATCGCGAAGGCTTCGGCCGGGATGCCGCGCGTTGGCCGGATACGGGTGGGGCTCAGTTGAATCGTCATTGGTAGAGTCCTTGCTCGTGGGAACACGAACCCGAGCGAGGTCGCCTTGGGCCTTTTCGAATCGCGGCAGAATTGCGCGACAAGAACTCTACTAGTGCACTTGAGATTAATGTCAACTGAATAAGTGGAGTTTATTCCTCAAAGATCGCCACGGCGCGGACCCAGCCTGCCGAAGCGCCCCTGATCTTGTGGGGGAAGCAGCTGACCATGAAGCCGTCGGGCGGCAGCACCTCAAGATTGTGCAGCTTCTCGAGGTGGCAGTAGCCGATGTCTCGCCCGGCCTTGTGGCCTTCCCAGATCAGCGAGGTATCGCCGGTTTCCTTGACCTTCTCGGCCGTGTGGACAAAGGGCGCGTCCCAGCTCCAGGCGTCGGTGCCGGTCACGCGCACGCCGCGCGAGGTCAGGTACATCGTCGCTTCGTAGCCCATGCCGCAGCCGATGCTGACGTAGTTGGGATCGCCCACGGCCTTGCCGGCTGCGGTGTTGACCATCACGATCTCAAGCGGCTTGAGCTCGTGCCCGATGCGCTTGAGCTCGTCTTCCACGTCCTGCGCGGTCACGACGTAGCCATCGGGAAAGTGACGGAAGTCGAGCTTCACACCCGGCTGGAAGCACCATTCCAGTGGAACTTCATCGATGGTCATCGAGGGCACGGGGTTGCCGTCCTTGCCGTCCATCGTCGGGTGGAAGTGCCACGGCGCATCGAGGTGCGTGCCGTTGTGCGTGGTCAGCGTCACGTTCTCGACCGCTGCGAAGCCCGCGCCGTCCGGCGTCTGCTCCGGCGTCACGCCGGGAAAGAAGAAGCCCAGTTCGGGCATCGTCTCGCCATGCTTCTGATACTCGATCTTGGGGCGCAGGAACGGCGGATCGGTGATGACATCATTCTCGAGATAGATCGAGAGATCGACGAAACGGCGGCTCATGGCAATTTCTCCCTTGCGCTTGCTCAGCGCCTTGTCAGTTCGGTCCGGAGGCCCGCAGGGGTGACCACAAGGGCCAGTGCCGCGCCGAACGCGAGTTTTGCAAGCAGGGCAGGCAGCCATCCGAGCTGCGTTGTCCCCGCCAAGATCAGCACGGCGGCTGCGCCTGCCACGCCCGATGCGGCACCAGCCAAGCCGCACAGGATTGCGCGTGGCAGGACCGCTGCGGGCAGGCGCGATTCACTGTCCAGAGTCCGCACCTTGCCCGCCGCCCGGGCCTTGCGTGCCAGCAAGCCTGGCACCAGCGTGGCCATCAGGCCGATCATGAACCCCTGAGGGGCAAAGTCGAAGACATAGCCGCCCACGCTCCACACCGGTACGTCCCTACCTGTGCCGAACACCGCAATGAAGAACGTCGCGCTCAAGGCGACATTGATGGCGATGCTGACCGCAGTCTCGCGGCGGATGTAGGCGGCAGGCTCCATTCAGGCAGTCGTACCACCCAGCGTCTCGGCGAACCAGTCGGCGATCAGGTCGCGCCCGTAGGACATGTTGTCCGCGCCGACGTGTTCGACACCGCCTTCGCGGGCAGTGAAGATCACCTTCTCGCGGCGGGGCGAATTGACGAGCTGGTCATAAAGATCGTCCGCGTACGACACGCTGATCTGGCGATCCTGCGCGCCGTGGGTCACCAGGAAAGGCACCTTGATGGATCCCATGTGCCCGTTCAGGTTCATGTCCGTCGACTTCTCGAGGAACTCTTCCATCGTCCCTGCGCCGAACGCCCACATCACGTGCGCCCAGTAGTGCGGGACCGGGTTTTCACCCTCGCGCTTCATGCGCTTGTCCTGCACTTCGCGCCAATTGTGGTTGGCACCCCATACCGCGCCCGAAGCAAAGCGCGGCTCGTAGGCGACTGCGCGCGGCGCAAAGTGGCCACCGAGCGAGATCCCGGTCATGCCGATCCGCTTGGGATCGACGTCTGCCTGGCTCTCCAGCCAGTCCACCGCCTTGCTCGCCCAGTTCTCCGAATGCGGATCGACCGGGAGGCCCTGCAGGCGCAGCGCCTCGCCCGTTCCCGGCTGGTCGACGCACAGCGTGGAGACGCCCCGGCGGGCCAGGGCTTCGGGGAGGCGGCTCCAGTAGAGCAGCTCCTTGCAGCTATCGAGGCCGTTGCAATATACCACCACCGGATGCGGCCCCGGCCCTTCGGCGCGGGTGTAGAGTGCGGGCATCGTTCCCTTTGCGAGCGGAATTTCGACGCGCTCGCGATTGATCTTGCCCAGCGCTGTCGATTTCGCAAAGGCGTCCAGCGCCTTGGCGTAAGTTTCCTTGCGGCCCGGCGCGCCGTGGCCCTGCATGCGTTCGGCCACCAGCAGGTAGAGCGACGCGCGCTCCAGCTTGTTGGATGCCGAAAACGCGCGGCCCTTGGCTTCGTCCTCTGCAGCAAGTTCGATCAGCTTGTCGCCATAGGCGGCCCACTGCTTCATGAACTGCGGCGTGCCGGCATCGCCGCCATTGGCCGCGGCATCGATGATCGGCTGGCACATGTCGACGATTTCGCCGATCTGGCCGCCGCTCTCCATCGCGATCGAGACGGAGAGGTTCCAGATGTAGTTCGGGAACGGTTCGTAAAGTGCCATCGATCAAGCCTCGCCGACGAGTTCGGGGGTCTTGAACAGGCCCGGGTTGACGTGCGGATGCGGCATCGTCTGCGGACCGCCGACGCCGATGCCCCACTGGTCCATGACCATCGGTGCGGGCACGTGAACCTTGTGCTGGTGCGCTTCGAAGTCCACCTCTTCAAGATCCGATGTGTACTCCGTGACGAAGCCACCCGGGGTCACGAAATAGCTGAAGGTGTTGTTGCCGGCAGTGTGGCGGCCCGGACCCCAGCTGATGTCGATGCCCTTGATCTTCAGGCGATGCGCGCCGCGCATCATATCGTCGACCGAGAGCATGTCGTAGGCGACGTGGTTGAGGCAGGCAGGCCCCGGCAGGATGGCGATGCGGTGGTGCGCCGAATTGCAGCGCAGGAAGCACATGAAATCGCCGAGCCAATCCGAGACCTTGAAGCCGAGCACGTCGCAGAAGAACTTCACCGCTTCCTGATGGTTCGGCGAATGCAGCACGATGTGGCTGATCTTGACCGGCACGCCTTCCCAGCGCGCCAGATCACGCTTGGCGCCACGGGCAACGTCGCTGGAAACTTCGAACATCAGGCCATCGGGCGAGAAGAAGCGGAAGCCGTAGCCGCCGCCGGGCGAGGTCAGGTCGGCAGGCTCGCTGACGATCTGGCATCCGGCATCGGCAACCTTCGTGCGCAGTGCGTCGACGTCGGCACGGCTGTCAGCCGCAAGGGCAATCACGTCGACGCGGTTCTCGTCCGCGCGGCGCAGCTGCACCACGTGGTGCTCGTCATGCCCCTGCGCCTTGAACCAGGCATGGTTCGGGTCCTCGCCCACCGGCTCGAGGCCCCAGACCTCGGTGTAATAGGTCTTCTCGGCGTCGAATTCCTTCACGCCATACCCGACATAGCGGATTTCGGTAACGCGGCTCATTGGGATCTTCCTTGGATTCGTCTGGATCAGATCGGTTGTGCGACGACTGCGAACATCTCCGCAGTTGCCTTGTGATTGTCGACCGCGGGCCCCACGCCCAGCTGGCCGTGGCAAATGGCCAGGCTGCTCTCGACGATGTAGCGGCAGCGCTCGAAGCGGCGGTCGCGATAGGCCTTGAGCGCCGCTTTGACGGTGTCGTGGCGCTCAAGCTCTTCGGCGATGACGATGGCGTCCTCGATGGCCATGCCTGCACCCTGGCCGAGATGCGGCGTGGTGGCGTGGACGGCATCCCCCAGCAGGCCGACGCGGCCCTTGCTCCAGTCGCCACGCACCAGCATGCCTTCGAGCGGGCGGTAGACCACGCCTTCATCGTCGGTGATCTGCTCGCCCAGCTCGCGGATCGCGGGCGAGCAGTTGGCCAGCTTGGCGCGCATCGCGGCGGCAATGCCTTCCTTCGGATACCACGGATTGCCCGGCTCGGGCGTGGTGACATACATGTACATCACGTCCGCGCTCATCGGCACGAGGCCCACGCCGGTCGGGCCATTGTAGACCTGCAAGGCATCGAGTCCCTCGGGGCGCGGGAAGTTGTAACGCCACACCGCCTGGCCGGTGAATACCGGCTTCTCTGCCTCGGGCAGGATGGCGGCGCGTGTCTGTGAATAGACGCCATCGGCGCCGATCACGGCGTCGTAGATGCCAGACGAGCCGTCCGAGAAGGTCACGGCCACCTTCTCGCCATCATCGACAATCTCATCGGCCGTGATGCCGAGGCGAATCTCGGTGCCCAGTTCCTTTGCGCTGTCGCCAAGCACCTTCTGCAAGGCGCGGCGGCCGATGCCGACGTTGGCGGGGCGACCTTCGACCAGGCGGGGGCTCGGCACGCGGGCGACCTTGGTGCCATCGGGCAGGAAGATCTCGACCGCATCGAAACCGCAGGCCGCATCCATGAACCTGTCGAGCACGCCGAGCTGGTCCATCGCCCTGAGGACGTTCGACTGCTGGATGATGCCTACGCCATAGACCGACCAGTTCGGGTCCTTTTCCAAGGCTGTTACGGTGTGCCCTTTGCGAGCTAGCGCGATGGCCGCCGAAAGTCCGCCGATGCCGGCGCCGATGATTAGAATATCCAGATTTTCCATGGCCTCTGACCGGATCCGTCAGTTCGGAATGCCGGCCCCTCTCGTCTGCTTGATTGGGATTGCGCAGGATTTAGAATGCGCGGACCAATACACCAAGCAAGTAATTTTTATGCCATGGCATCTCTGAAATTGATGGTTTGGCATCAAGTCCATTAGCTTGACTTGCGCAAAAGGCGCGTGGATACCGTTTGAGAATAACGGTTCTAGAATGTGGCGACAATCGGCCACAGGGAGATCAGATGACCAGTTCCGCCAGGCGCCAACCGGGCATTCCCCAAGGCCTCACCATAGTCCTGACCGGCTTCCTGCCCATCGTCGCGATCGTGTCGATGTTCCCGGCGGTGCCCGCGATGATCGCGCATTTCGCGAGCGATCCCACAGCGCCGACCAAGGTGCCGGCCATGGTCTCGGCACCCGGTCTGACCGTCGCGATCCTTGCCCTGTTCGCGGGCCTGCTCGTCGACAAGTTCGGTCGCCGCCGCCTGCTGCTGTGGTCCACGGGACTCTATGGTTTCGTCGGCATGGCACCGATGCTGCTCGACAATCTCGACCACATCTACGCATCGCGCTTGCTGCTGGGTGTCGCAGAAGCGGCGATCCTCACCACGGTAAACACTCTGATCGGAGATTACTGGGACGAAAAGGGGCGCTATCGCTGGCTTTCGATGCAGGGTATCGTCGGCCCGTTCTTCGGCAGCGCCGTCATCTTCACGTCGGGCTATCTCGCTTCGATGAGCTGGAACGCGGTCTTTGCGATCTATGGAGTCGGCTTCCTTTGCTTCTTCGCGATGCTCGCTTTCATTTATGAGCCTGAAAACGACGACACCGCCCGCAAGATGCTGGGCATCGGTGCCGAAGCAAGCACTCCGTTCCCGTGGAAGGGTGTGCTCCTGTTCGGTCTCGTTACCCTGTTCGGCGGCGCACTCTATTATGTCTTCATCATCAATGGCGGCATCGTCTGGCAGGAGCTTGGCGTATCCGATCCCAAGGAAATCGGCCGCCTGACCACGATCCCGAGCATGTTCGTGATCGTCGGCGCGCTGATCTTCTGGACCACCGGGCGCCTCGGTGCGCGCACCCAGTTGACCATTTTCCTCCTGCTGCTCGGCTCAGGACTTGCCGTGATCGGTTCTGCGAGCGACTGGAAGGGCATGGTTGCCGGCATGGCCCTGCAGCAGACCGGCGCTGGCATGGCGGTGCCGACGCTGATCGCTTGGGCGCAAGGCTACCTGCCCTTCGAACACCGCGGGCGCGGCATGGGTGTGTGGACCTCTGCGTTCTTCCTCGGCCAGTTTATTTCGCCCTTGCTGGTCAGCGTTGCCCGCACGTCCAGCGGCTCGATGCAGGGCGCGTTCCTGATCGCGGGTGGCCTTGGCATCGTGATTGCGGTGGTGACGTGGTTCATCGTTACCCCGCGCCAGGCCGAACCGGCGCTGGCCTGATGCGCCGCGTCCTCCTGGCCATCGCGACCGTCGCCCTGCTGGGCAATGGCCCGGTAGCGGCGGACAACCGCCGCATTGTCGAGGACTTCGCCCGGATGTTCTATGTCGAGCGCGACGTGCGCCAGGCCTTCGAGACCTACGTCGCGCCCGACTACATCCAGCATAACCCGGGCGTGCCGGATGGGCGCGAGGCTGCGATCGCGCTGCTGCAGCCGATGTTTTCCGACCGCAACCGCAGCTTCGAGGTCCGCAAGATCCTCGTCGACGGGGACCTTGCCGCGATCCACATCTTCGCAAGGCCCGATCCTGCGGCGCGCGGTGCCGCCGTGGCCGATTTCTACCGCCTCAAGGACGGCAAGATCGTCGAGCACTGGGACGTGATCCAGCCGATCCCGGAAAAGTCGGCCAACGCGCACCCGATGTTCTGAGGGCAATGTTCTGAGTGCGCGCTGGCCGTGGCCGGCTATTGCGCGGCCACAGGCTCCCCTGCTTCGGCGCGGCGCAGTTGCATCATCCGCCGTCGTACCCTGATCGCGCCTGCATCCGATGGCAGGATCACCGGGCGCAGATCCCAGAAGTCCGCATCGCCCATCGCTTCCTGCTGCGCGTGCAGCGTCGGATGGTCTTCCTCAAGAAAGGCCTTCTCGAGCAGAGCATGCGCTTCGGGGGTCGGCTCGTGCGTATAGAAGTAGTGCGTCGACGTTGCCGTCTCGGGCGTCAGGATATGCGGATCGCCCATCAGCGGCACGACCATGTCCTTGCGGTCCGTGCCTGCCCGGGCAAGGCCAATGTACAGGGCCAGGTTCGACGGCGCATTCCAGCGCATGTGCAGCCACTGGTCGGTCTTCGCGCCCTCCGGAAGCATGGGCACAGCCCAGGCCGGCGGATCGGAGTCGGGCATCGTCCAGTTGTTCCAGATGGCCCCATCGTCTTCCTGAATCACCTCGTGCTCGCCGCAGGCCAGCAGGGCACCGTTCGTGCCGAAGCTTTCGCGGTGGATGAATTCGGCGTGGCTCAGATCCATCAGGTTGTCGGTCACCAATTCGTAGCTCGCGTCCATCTTGATCGTGCCGCGATGCAGTGGCCTGTCGTGGTCGATGAAGCTGTAGTCGGGGATCAGCGCGGGGTCTGCCTTGTCGGCATCGCCCGGCCAGAACCACACCCCGGTGTATTTCTCCACCACCGGCAGCACCTCGACCTTGGCAATGTCGAGCGGTTGGCCGCTGAACGGGTTGTGCGCGCAGTTGCCTGCACCGTCGAAGGCGAGGCCATGATAGCCGCAGCGCATCATGTCGCCATCGCGCCCGCCGCGGCTCAGGGGCACGAAGCGGTGGGGGCAGCGATCCGCCATCATCACCATCTCGCCATCCGACTTGCGCCAGATCACCCATGGCCTGTCGAGCAGGCGGCGGGCGAGAAAGCCGCCCTCGGGCACTTCGTGCGACCAACAGGCCATATACCAGCCATTGCGAATGAAGGCGCTCACGGTCATTCTCCCCAGATGTCGAATCAAATACACCAGTTGGTTTCTTTATATCACGGACAGTCGCGATGAGAAGCCCGGTCAGTCGCAATCCGGAAGTGGTGCGCGCCCGCATCCTCGATGCCGCGCAGGCCGAGTTCATGGCTGAGGGCTTTGCCGGCGCCAGCACGAACCGCATCCTCGAGCGCTTCGGCGGTTCCAAGCCCACCATGTTCCGTCATTTCGAAACCAAGCGCGCGCTGTTCGAAGGGGTCGTCGCGCGGATTGCCGAACGCTGGCGCGATGTGGTGGACATGGCGGACGTCAGTGATGCCGAACCGCAGGGGTGGCTGGAGTGCTTCGCCCTGCGTGCGCTGACGTGGATTCTCACCGACGAAAGCATCTTCGTGGGTCGCATGGCCATTGCCGAGGGCCATCTGTTTCCCGAAGTGGGCGCAACCTACCGCCAGCACGCGGTCACGCCGCTCAACGATCTGCTCGCCGCGCAACTCGCCGCCTGGACCGAGCGTGGCCTGCTGGCCTGTGACGATCCGGAACGCGCCGCGCTCGCCTTCTTCGACCTTACCCTTGCCGGCATGGTCAGCCGCAAGCTCTACCGTGTCGAGGCCAGCTTCGATGACGCATCGCTCGCCGACCACGCGAGCACCTGCGTCCGCATCTTCCTCCATGGCCTGCGCAAGCCCGCCTGAACTGCCGCCCGTTCACTGCGGCCGTTTCACTTCGCACAGTTGCCGACAATCCTCACGATTGTTAGCCTTGCAAACGGAAGAGGAACGACACATGACTGGCACGACACGCGAATTTCAGGGAAAGACCGCCTTCATCACCGGCGGCGTCAACGGCATCGGCTTCGGCATCGCCCGCGCCTTCGCCATGGCCGGGATGGACCTCGTCCTCACCTACCGCAAGGAGCAGGACCGCGAGGATGCGGCCCGCTGGCTCGCCGATAACAACCTCCCGGCGGCGCGCTACGTCCGGCTCGACGTCACCGACCGCGACCGTTTTGCCGCGATCGCTGCCGAGGTGGGCAAGGTCCACGTCCTCGTCAACAATGCGGGCGTCAGCGTGTTCGGCCCGACCGACGAGGCGACCTATGCCGATTACGACTGGATCATGGGCGTCAACTTCGGCGGGGTGGTCAACGGTCTCGTGTCCTTCCTGCCGGGCATGAAGGCCCATGGCGAGGGCGGGCACGTGGTCAATGTGGCCTCGATGGCGGCCTATCTCTCCGGCCCCCAGGCAGGCATCTACACTGCCAGCAAGTTTGCGGTGCGCGGGCTTACCGAATCCTTGCGCTACAACCTCGCGCCGCATGGCATCGGCGTTTCGCTGATGTGCCCCGGCCTGACCCGCACCAACGCCTGGACCAGTGCGCTGAAGCGGCCCGAAGGCTTTGCCGACTCCGGCTTTGCACCGGCCGACCCGGCCGAGCTCGAACAGTTCGGCACTGCCTTCGAACTCGGCATGGACCCGCTTGAGGTCGGGCAGAAGACCCTGCAGGGCATGATCGAGAACCGCGGCCTGATCCTCACCCACGGCGAATTCGCCGAGGACTTCGAGGAGATCTACCGCACCTCGCTCGAAGCCCTGCCCAAGGAGCCTGTCCCCGAAGGCCGGCTCCATATCGAGCGCCTGCGCCGGGCCGCCAACAAGGCAGCGGCCGAAGGGCAGGCCATCGGCCTTGCAGACCTTACCTGATCACAGAAAAGCGGGGCACGGGCCGCTGTGGCCTGTGCCCCGCCAAGGGTCATGCGTCTCATCCTGCCTGCCGAACGCAGTTCGCAGGAAGAGGTTTCCGCCTGAAGCGAAAATAGGTTGCCCGAAGGCAAGGATCACACTGTTCGGAGAGTGATGGTGCGGTCGAGAAGACTCGAACTTCCACGGGCTTTCGCCCACAACGACCTCAACGTTGCGCGTCTACCAATTCCGCCACGACCGCAAAATCATACGGGGTGTCCGATCCGTGATCGGCGCCCCGTGGTGGGGTAGGAGCGCGCCCCTAGCAAAGGAGTTTGGCCTGCGCAACAAGCTTCGCGCAATTTTTCGCGCGCGCCTCGAAACAGCTGCGGGTCAGTCAGGCTTCCAGCCGATTTCCGCGACCTTTGCCGACTTCGGCACGTCGGTGACCGCAGCGTTGATGGTCACGCTTTCGCCTGGCGCAAGTTCGGCCTGCGGTGGCGGCACCGGCCAGGTCTTCACCACCTTGTCGTTCGAATCGCGCAGCACGATCAGGATTTCCGGCAGGGCGCGCACTTCCTTGCCGGTATTGGTGACAGTTCCGCTCAGGCCGAAGTATTCGGTGCCGTTGGGCAGCTGGCGGCGATCCTGCTTTTCCGGCGGGAAAGAGCGCACGAGATCGGCAGGGCCAGCGCCGAATGTCTGGTTCACGCCCGGGATCCACTGCGGCACGCCAAAATACCATGCCGCCCCGCCCAGTGCCGCGATCGTGACCGCGAACGCCACGGCAGCCATCGTCCACAGCTTGGTGGGATTGCGCCGCGGACGGAACGGGGGCTGGTGCTCGAAGGGTGATTGATCGACCGCTTCCTCCACCGGGGCGAACTTGCGCCGCGCCGGGTGGGGCAGTGGCGGAGGCGGTTCAGGCTGGGCCGCAGCCGCGTTCGCCGGCGCCGCATCGGGTGTGGGCGGTGCGCTTGCTTGGGGGGCCGCCTCAGGGGCGGCTGCAACAGGTGCGGCCTCCACCGGCGCGGGTTCGAGCGACGCTTCCCCACGCGCGGGCAGCTCAGGCCCGTTCTGAAACCACGAATGGCGGCACCGTGCGCAACGCACGGTCCTGCCGTCCACGCCGATCGCGGTGTCGGGAACGACATAGCGCGTCGAGCAGGCTGGGCACGCAATGATCATTCGTCGGGTTAAGCATGGCCGTGCCGTGGGAAACAATAGCCACACCACCCAAGAAACGCATCCCCGGCCTTTTTTCCACATGGATTGCCGCGTATAGCCCTTGGGGCGTAACGATCGGCGCAGAACAAACGGGTACAGTCTCCACCTCATGAGCCAGCCAGACGACGCGGAGATTGTCCATTTCGACAACGTCGGCCTGCGCTACGGCACGGGCAAGGAGGTGCTGACCGATGTCAGCTTCACGTTGTATTCCGGGCGCTTCTACTTCCTCACCGGTGCATCGGGCGCGGGCAAGACGAGCATGCTCAAGCTGCTTTACCTTGCCCAGCGCCCTTCGCGCGGGTTGATCCGCATGTTCGGCACCGATGCCATCACCCTGCCGCGAGAACGCCTGCCCGGTTTCCGTCGCCGCCTCGGCGTCGTGTTCCAGGACTTCCGCCTCGTCCCGCACCTGTCTGCGTTCGACAACGTGGCACTGCCCCTGCGCGTGGCCGGCGTGCCCGAGCGGGACATCGTCAAGCCCGTTTCCGACATGCTCGAATGGGTAGGCCTCGGCGATCGCAGCAATGCCCGCCCCGCTACGCTTTCTGGTGGTGAACAACAGCGCGTCGCCATTGCCCGCGCGGTGATCGGACGCCCCGACATGCTTGTGGCTGACGAGCCGACCGGTAACGTCGATCCCGAGATGGCGGTCAAGCTGCTGCGCCTGTTCGAGGCATTGAACCGCCTCGGCACGACCGTGGTCGTCGCCACCCACGACGTGCACCTTATCCAGAAGGTTCCGGAATCGCTGATCATGCGCCTGGACAAGGGCCGCCTGTCCGATCCCACCGGCGCCCTGCGCTATCCGCCGCGCCGCGCCGCCGTTCCGCCGCGCCCGGACGTGCTCGGCGCATGAGCGTACTTCCCGCCATCACCAGCGCCCTGGGTGGCGACTGGCGCGAACGCACCAGCGCGGAAAGCCGACTGCTGCCTCAGGGCAAGCTCTCCGGCCCGATGCCTTGGGTCATCGCGATCATGATCGGCCTGACTGTCGTTGCCACCGCCAGCGGCCTCGCCTTGCGCAACACGGCCCGGGCGGCGCGGGCCGATGTCGCCGGTGGCGTCACCGTCCAGATCGTCCACGGCGCCCCGCGTGAGCGAGACCGTCAGGCCCGGGCTGCCCTGGCTGTCCTGAAGGCGACGCCGGGCATTGCCGAAGCGCGCCTCGTCCCCCAGCAGGAACTGGACGCGCTGGTGGAGCCCTGGCTCGGCACCAGCGCGGGCGACGATGTCAACGCCCTGCCGGTGCCCGCGCTGATCGATGTCCGCCTCGCTGGAAGTGCCGATCCCGCGCGGGTCAAGGCCTTGGGGCAGGCCGTCCGGCGCAAGGCACCGGCGGCTCGCATCGATGCGCAGGCCAGCTGGCTTGCTCCGGTGTTCGAGGCGGTCCATGCGCTGCAATGGCTCGCTGGCGGCCTGATCGCGCTGCTCGCCTTTGCTACCGTCGCCACGGTGCTGCTGGCTTCGCGCAATGCGCTGGGCAACCACCGCAGCACGATCGAGATCGTCCACATGCTCGGCGGCACCGACAGCCAGATCGCTCGTATCTTCCAGCGTTCGATGGCAGTGGACGCAGCCGCGGGCGGCATCGGCGGCCTGTTGCTTGGCGTGGTCGTGACAGGGCTTCTCGGCCGCCAGTTTGCCGCGCTTGGTTCGGGCATGATGGCCGCCGGTGGCCTTGCCTGGAGCGACTGGATCGCAATCTGCTGCATTCCCCTGGCCGGCGTCCTGCTCGCCGTCCTCACCGCGCGCCTGACCGTGCTGAGCGCCTTGAGGCGCATGCTGTGACCAAGCGGGGCATCTTTCGCCGTCTGTTTGCGCTCCTGCTGATCGCGTGGGCGTTGGGTTTTATCTGGTTTGCGGTATTCCTGCCGCGTCCGGTGGTTGAACCGGTCCGCACCGACGGCGTCGTCGCGCTCACCGGCGGGGGAGGGCGCATCCCGCACGCGCTCAAGGTGCTGGAACGCGGTCGCGCCAGCAAGCTGCTTGTCTCGGGCGTGGACCGTGAAGTGCGCCCGCGCGAGTTCGCCGCCGAATACAAGGTGCCCGATCGCCTGATGCTGTGCTGCATCGTGTTGGGCTACGATGCGGTCGACACGCGGTCGAACGCGGTCGAGGTCACGCGCTGGGTAAAGGAGAACAAGCTGCGCTCTGTCCGTCTCGTCACGACGGACTGGCACATGCGCCGCGCCGCTTTCGACCTTTCAGCCGAAGCGCCGACCCATCTCATCATCGTCGAAGATGCCGTTGTGTCGAAGCCCAGCTTCCGCATCCTCTTCATCGAATACAACAAGTACGTTGCGCGCCTCGTCGTCTGGCTCGGAGCGAAAGCGATCGGCTGGTAAACTTGCGAACTCTGCTGTCCATCCCCCGCAACCTGCTTTTCTACGCCGCGTTCTATGGCGGCTCGGTGTTCTTCGTGCTTGGCTCGTTGGCGCTGATGTCGGTCTGGCGCGATGGTTTCCGCACCGTGGTGCGCGGCTGGGGTGGCTGGCACCGGCTCTGCGCGCGCGTCCTGCTCGGCATTCGCGTCGAACTGGAAAACCCGGTATTCAAGCCGGGCGTACTCTATGCCATCCGCCACGAAGCCTTTTTCGAGGCGATCGACCTGCCGTGGCTGTTCCGCCTGCCGGTGGTCTTCGCCAAGGCGGAACTCATGAGCATACCCGGTTGGGGGCTCGCCGGCCGGAACTACGGCCTGATCTCGGTCGAGCGCGAGGCAGGCGCGCGCGCCCTCCGTACGATGCTGACCGAGGCTCGCCGCCTGATCGCCGAGGGCCGCCCTCTGATCATCTTCCCTGAAGGCACCCGTGTCCCGCATGGGCAGCGCCGCCCCCTTCAGGCAGGCTTCGCTGGGATCTACAAGCTGCTTGGCCTGCCGGTCATCCCGGTCGCGGTCGACAGCGGTCCGCTGTATCATCGCACGTGGAAGCAGCCGGGTATCATCCGCTATCGCTTTGCCGAGGAAATCCCGCCCGGTCTCAAGCGCGAGGAAATCGAGGCGCGCGTCGAGGCCGCGATCAACGCGCTCAACGCATGAGCGAAACTGCACCGAGCGAGGAGGAGCAGCGCTCGCTGGTCGAAGTGCTTGGCCCCGGCCTGATCACCGGCGCCGCTGACGACGATCCATCGGGTATTGGCACCTACAGCCAGGTCGGCGCGCAGTTCGGTTATTCGCTGGCCTGGTCGATGATCCTGGCCTTGCCCCTGCTCGTCTCGATCCAGGCGATCTGCGCGCGGATCGGCGCGACGACGGGGCGCGGCATCGCCCACAACCTGCGCCGCCACTACCATCCCGCGCTGCTGCGCACGATGGTTGCGCTGCTGCTTGTCGCCAACGTCATCAACCTCGGCGCAGACCTTGGCGCGATGGGTGCGGTGCTGGCTCTGCTGATACCGGGGCCGGAACACCTGTTCGTGCTGCTGTTCGGCGTCGCGAGCGTGCTGGCTGAAGTTTTCGTCTCCTATGAACGCTACGCCCGCATCCTCAAATGGACGACGCTCTCGCTGTTCTCCTACATCGCCGTGGTGCTGGTCGCCGATGTCGATTGGAGCGCGGCCCTGCGCGGCCTGACAGTGCCCAGCTTCGCGCTTGATCGCGATCACACCATGGCGCTCGTTGCCATCTTCGGCACCACGATCAGCCCGTACCTGTTCTTCTGGCAGGCGGGTCAGGAAGTGGAGGAACGCCACCGTCGCCACGCTAAGCCCCTGTGCATCACCCCGCGTGAGGCAGGCCCCGAACTGCGCCGCATCCGCAACGATACGCTGACCGGCATGGGGTTCTCCAACGTGACCGCGCTGTCCATCGTCATGGCCACTGCCGCCACGCTTCACGCGAGCGGCTTGACCGAGATCCAGTCCGCGCAACAGGCGGCCACGGCCCTGCGTCCCATTGCAGGTGATTTCGCCTTCGCGCTGTTCGCGCTCGGCATCATCGGCACCGGTCTGCTCGCGGTGCCGGTCCTGGCCGGATCCGCCGCCTATGCGGTGAGCGAAACCTTCCGCTGGACCGAGGGGCTTGATCGTCGCCCGCGCGAGGCCAAGGCCTTCTACGCCGCCATCGCGCTGGCAACGCTGGGCGGCGTTGCGCTGAATCTCATCGACCTGGACCCGATGCGCGCGCTCTACTGGGCTGCCGTGGTCAACGGACTGCTTGCCCCGCCATTGATGGTCGTCACCATGATGATCGCCCGCAACCCGCGCATCATGGGCCGCCTCGCCATCTCGCGCCGTCTTGCCGTGGGCGGCTGGCTCTCCACCGCCGCGATGTGGGCCGTGGCGCTGCTATTTCTGCTCGGCTGAGGTTCCACTTATGCGCTTGTCGATTGCTTCAATCCGCAAAACCCAAGTAGCTCGCCTGCTTGTGGCCGTGCCGGCACTCATCGTCTTCGGTCAGGGAGAACTCAAGGCATACACGCCACCGCCCGTCCCGCCGACAGCAGAGCAAATCGAAGCAGTCCGCGCCCTGATAGCCCAACTCGCGCCGTGGGATGCAGATATGAACCCAGAGATGCGCACTGCCGTCGCAAATTGGCTCCGCGAACAACACAGCGATGCCACGCCCAACCAACGGGCAGTCTTTATGCTGAAAGTGGCGGAGCGATACCGCAAGGCGATGCGGTCACCCGACGATGCAACGCTTCAGGAGCTCGCCATTCCTTACCGTTATATCGAAGAACGCTCAGTCCGCAGCCTGATGGCGTTTCTCGACGCGCCGGACGGTTACAGCTTTAGAAATCGCTTCGAAGATTTGCCCATCCGTCACGAGGGAGCGGCACGGAGGGTTTTGCCACAATTGACGGAGATTTTTGCCGAAGCGGTTGAAGGTGCAGCACGGCTTGAGGAGGTCAACAAGAAGAAGCGCTGACCATCAGCCTGCACTCTCCTTCGCCCCATTATGATCGCTGCGCCCGAAGTCGGGCCGCGCATCGTCCTGGCCCATCTCGATGATGCCGCGGCGGATCGCGCGGGTGCGGGTGAAGTGGTCGAACAGCACATCACCATCGCCCTTGCGGATCGCCTTCTGCAACTCGGTCAGGTCCTCGGTGAAGCGCTGCAGCATTTCCAGAACCGCGTCCTTGTTGGAAAGGAACACGTCGCGCCACATTGTCGGGTCCGAGGCGGCAATGCGGGTGAAGTCGCGGAAGCCGCCGGCGGAGTACTTGATCACCTCGCTCTGCGTGACCTGCTCGAGGTCCGATGCAGTACCGACGATGGTGTAGGCGATCAGGTGGGGCAGGTGGCTGGTCACGGCCAGCACCTTGTCATGATGCGCGGCGTCCATCGTCTCGACCCGCGCGCCCAGCGCCTCCCAGAACGCCACCAGCCGCGCTGACAGCGCCGGGTCTGCGTCGGCAGGCGGCGTGACGATGCACCAGCGGTTGCGGAACAGCGTGGCGAACCCTGCGTCCGGCCCGCTGCGCTCGGTCCCAGCCACCGGGTGCGCCGGGATCACGTGATGGCCCGGCAGAGCCTCGGCCAGAGCCGCGGCCACCGTCTCCTTTGACGAGCCAACATCGCTGACCAGCGCATCCCGGGCCAAGCCCGGCGCAATCGCCCGCGCGGCGGCGCCCATCGCGCCCACGGGTACGCAGAAGATCACCAGATCCGAACCTTGCGCCGCTGTCTCGGCGCTTTCGGCAATGCGGTGTGCCAGCCCAAGTTCCGCCGCCTGCGCGCGCACGCCGGCATCGGCATCCCATCCGATCACCGTCATGCCGGGCAGGAATGCCTGCACCGCATGGCCAATCGACCCGCCGAGCAGACCCAGCCCGACGATCGTGACCTGTCGGAAGGGCGTGTCGCTCACTTCGCGCTCTCGCACATGGCGCGGATGGCCTCGGCAATCTCGTCCATCTGCACCCGCGTGCCGATGGTTATGCGCAAGGCCCGCGGCAGGCCCTGGCCCGGCAGCCAGCGCGTGATGTAGCCGTGGTCCATCAGGCCAAGGTAGACGTCCTCGGCGCTGACCTTGCCCTCGAACAGGATCAGAACGAAGTTCGCCTTGCTCGGCAGCGGCCGCACGCCATGGTTGCCCAGTGCTTCCAGCTTCTCGACAAAGCGCGCGCGCTCGGCCGTGTTGTGCTCGCGCGAGGCGATGACGAAGGCCTGGTCCTGCACCGCCGCGAGGCCCGCCGCCTGCGCCGTGTTCGACAGGTTGAACGGTCCGCGAATACGGTTGAGCATGTCGACGATGTCGGCATGCCCGGTGCCCCAGCCGATGCGCTCGCCGGCAAGGCCGTAGATCTTCGAGAAGGTGTGCGTCACCAGCACGTTCGATGCCCGCGCGGCAAGGTCCAGCGCGCCATCGTCATCCGCCGGATCAAGATACTCGGCATAGGCTCCGTCCAGCACCAGCAGCACATCGCTGCGCAGTCCCGCATGGAGCCGCTCGATCTCGGCGCGCGGCAGCCAGCTGCCGGTGGGATTGTTGGGATTGGCAAGGAACACCACCCGCGTCTTGTCCGTCACGCAGGCGAGCAGTGCATCGACGTCCGTGCCGTAATCGGCATCCGGCGCCACCACCGGCACTGCGCCACAGCGCCGCGCGGCAATGTCGTAGACCGAGAAGCCGTAGCGCACGTAGAGCACCTCATCGCCCGGCCCGGCATAGGCCTGCGCGGCAAGGTTGAGCAGCTCGTCGGAGCCGGTGCCCATCACGATCCTCGCGGGATCGATGCCGTGAACTTCGCCGATGGCCTTGCGCAGTTCCGTGCTGTCCGGATCCGGATAGGTCGCCGGATGGGCAGCCATCCCCCGCGCCTCGAGCGCAGCCGCGCTGGTGCCCAGCGGATTCTCGTTGGCGGAAAGCTTGGTCAGCTTCTGCCCGTCCTTGCCGGTCGACTTGCCGGGGACGTAGGCGTGAATGCCGAGAATCCAGTCTTTCGGCCGAGGAGCGGGAGGAGTCGTTGCGTTTGCCATAACGCCCCGCGCCTTACGGTCTGCCGGGGTTCCGGGCAAGCGAACCGCCGATCGCGAACAAAAAAAGGGCCGGAAGCGGGCTAGCGCTTCCGGCCTTAGTCTGTTCGCAGGAGGAACAAGGTTTGGCGGGGAGGGAGATGAGAGGGAGAGGATCTGGCTCTCCAACCCCGCCAATTCGGGAATTCAGGTAATCAGTAGTTGTAAGCGCGCTCTCCGTGCTCACCGAGGTCGAGGCCTTCGCGTTCGACTTCTTCGGTGACCCGCAGACCGGTGACAGCCTTCGAGACATACATGGCGATGACGGTGGCAACTGCGGCCCAGCCGATGGTGGTGACGACTGCCATGATCTGCACGACCAGCTTGGCGCCCATGTCGTAGTCTTCCGCGCCAGGTCCGCCGAGCGACGGAGCGTAGACGATCGCGGTGCCGATGGCGCCGACGATCCCGCCCACGCCATGGATGCCGAAGGCGTCCAGGGCGTCGTCATAGCCGAGCTTCGGCTTGACCACGGTGACCATGTAGAAGCAGACGATCGAGGCGATGGCACCAAGGACGATCGCACCGAACGGGCCCGAGTTGCCGGCAGCCGGGGTCACCGCGACGAGGCCGGCGATGATGCCCGAGCAGAAGCCCAGCGCCGAACCCTTGTGGCCGGCTGCACGCTCGGCGAGCATCCAGAACAGGCCGGCAGAAGCGGTGGCGACGAAGGTGTTGATCATGGCAAGTGCAGCCGAACCGTTGGCTTCGAGAGCCGAACCAGCGTTGAAGCCGAACCAGCCCACCCACAGCAGACCGGTGCCGATGCTGGTCATGGTCAGCGAGTGCGGTGCCATGATTTCCTTCTGGAAACCGATGCGCTTGCCGAGGATGAGGCAGGCCACCAGAGCCGAGACACCGGCGTTGATGTGCACGACCGTACCACCGGCAAAGTCCAGTGCGCCCATGTCGAAGAACAGGCCGCCCGCTGCCCACACCATGTGCGCAATCGGGAAATAGGAGATCGTCAGCCAGACGGCGGCGAACACCATGATCGCCGAGAACTTCATGCGTTCGACCACCGAACCCAGCACCAGCGCCACGGTGATCGCGGCAAAGGTCATCTGGAAGCAGATGAACACATATTCCGGAATTTCCACGCCGGCAGTGAAGGTCGCAGCCTGGCTCGAGGCGTCGACGCCCGAGAGGAAGAACTTGCCCCAGCTGATGAAGGCATTGCCTTCGGGACCGAAAGCGAGGCCGTAGCCGAACATCACCCACATCAGCATCGCGAGACACGCGACGGCGCCGATCTGGGTCATCGTCGCGATCATGTTCTTGGTGCGGGTCAGGCCGCCGTAGAACAGCGCGAGGCCGGGAAGGATCATCATCAGGACGAGAATGGTCGAGACCATCATCCAGGCGGTATCGCCCTTGTCGACGGTGGCGGCAGGGGCCGCCTCCTGTGCGAAAGCGGCAGTGGCAGCGAAGAGCGAAGCGCCCGTTCCCGCCAAGCCACCGATCATCTTGCGGATCATGTTGGTTCCCCTAAGGTCGGAAATGGAAGGCGCGCTCAAAGCGCGGTATCCCCGGTTTCACCGGTGCGAATGCGCGTGGCCGATGCGAGGTCGAGGACGAAGATCTTGCCGTCGCCGATTGCTTCGGTGCTGGCAGCCTGCTGGATCGTTTCCACGATCTGCGGCGCAAGATCGTCGCTCGCAGCAACCTCGATCTTCACCTTCGGCAGCATGTTGGTCGAGTATTCGGCGCCACGGTAGATTTCGGTCTGGCCCTTCTGCCGACCAAAGCCCTTCACCTCCGACACCGTCATCCCAGCAACGCCCAGCCCGGACAGTGCTTCACGCACTTCGTCGAGCTTGAACGGCTTGATGATGGCGATGATGAATTTCATTCATGCCCCCTTCTGTTGCCCTCAACGCCGGGCGACCTGCCGGCGAGGAGTATTAAGCAAGGGGCGTGCCAAATCCGAATTTGTACGGATTCAGCCTTTCACGGGAACAAAAATGGCCACGTGGTGGTTATGCGCGCTCGATTCTTGTGCAGCCAAACCGGCGTGCCCAATTTTTAGGCAGGGTCCGGTGCACGGATTCGGAGCACCGATTCAGGGCAGGACCAGTTCGGCCCAGACCGGCAGGTGGTCCGATCCCACCGCGGCAAGCGGACTGTGGTGCACACCCAGGCCCTCCACCCGGAGCCCATCACTCACCACGATCCGGTCAAGCTGCGCCACGGGCCGGCGCGAAGGAAAGCTCCGTCCCGGCGCAAGGACTTTCAGCGGCGCGGCGAACGCTCCCAGCGCGCCGCCCGACGGCGACCATTCGTTGAGATCGCCCATCATCACGACATGGCCGGGTTCGGCGTGCCCGGCGACATGCCCGCACACCGTCTCCACCTGCTGGCGGCGGCGCAGGCCGGAAAGATCGAGATGCATGCCCACCACGCGCACCAGCGCGCCGCCCATGCGCAAGGTGGCACAGACCGCCCCGCGCGGCTCGATTGTCGGCAATGGCACGGCGCAGGCTTCCACAACTTCGATCTCGCGCCGCACCAGCAGCGCATTGCCGTGCCAGCCCATGCTCGCTCCGGTCCGCGCCCGATCGTAATGCCCCGGCTCCACGGCACGCCACGGGCTGTGGTCGTCAAGCGTGGCGCGGGGAATCACCGCCTCGCGCAAGCCGAAGCGGCGGTCCGCTTCCTGCAGGGCAATCACGTCGGCATCGATCTCGCGCAGGATTGTCATGATCCGGTCGGGATCACGCTGCCGGTCAAGCCCGACGGCCTTGTGGATGTTGTAGCTGGCGACCTTGAGTTTCAAACCGGCGTCAGGCCCCTGAAATATAGCGGTCGGTCGGCGTCACGGGCAGTCCGTCGATGCTGCTGGTGCGCGCCGCCATCTTTGCTTCCCAGGCCGCAGGATCGGATTGCGCGTGGTACTTCACCAGCGTTTGCCGCTCCTGCTCGAGTGTCATCAGCGGCACGCCCCAGCCACAGCTTGTCTGGGCGCTGTCCACCGCGATGTCGAAGATCTGGCGTGTGCCTGCCAGAACCGTGAAATGCGCTGCCAGTTCCTGCCATGCGGGATCGGCAGGAAGCACCGGCTTGCCATGGCCATACAACCGAAGGATCAGCGCAGGCTGCTGGAAATTGGTCATCATGATCGTGATGCGGCCATCGGCCATCAGATGCGCGTGCGTCTCGTTGCCCGATCCGGCAAGGTCAAGATAGGCGACGCGATTTGGTCCAAGCACCCGGAAGCAGTCATAACCCTTGGGCGAAAGGTTGATCCGCCCTTCCGCTGCGGCCGTGGCCACGAAGAACACCGACTGCTGCCCGATCATCGCCTCGTGCTCGGGCAGGATGCAGTCGGTGAACTTTGCCATCAGAGGAAGTCTTTCAGCGTCGCGATGAACTTGTCGAACTGGTCGTGGTGCAGCCAGTGCCCGGCGTTCTCGAACTCGATCACCTCGGCATTGCGGAAGTGCTCGATCATCCCGTTCTCGACCGGATTGCCGGCCCAGGAATCCGCGCCGTTCAGCAGCAGGGTCGGACAGGTGATGGCCTTCCACAGCTCGTTGCGCTGCTCGATGGTGATATCATAGGGCGCGCCATCGACGTTGAGATGCGGATCGAACTTCCAGCTGAACGTGCCGTCTTCGTTGCGGTTGATGCCGTGGCGGGTCAGGTGTCGCGCCTGCTCGTCGGTCAGGTAGGGGTTCTCGCCCTTCATGCGCGCATAGGCGTCCTCGAGCGTTGGATAGCGGCGCGGCAGGCGCCCGGCGGCCTTTCGCTTCTCGCCGATGAAATCCCGGACGCGCCGTGCGAAGGGCACGTTCTTCATCATCGCCTCGCGCTCGGGCGTCGGGAACAGCCCTTCGATGGCCACGATCTTGCGCACGTTTTCCGGAAACAGCCCGGCATAGCGCAGGCTGGTGTTCGCGCCCCACGAATGCGAGACAATCGTCACCGGGGCGAGGTCGAGCTGGTGGATCAGCTGGGCCACGTCATAGACGAGGTCCATCGTGCGATAGTTGCCGTCCTCGGTCCACTGGCTGTCACCGTGGCCGCGGTGGTCCATGGCGATGATGTGCCAGTCCTCGCGCAGGGCCTCGGCGGTCCAGTCCCACGACCGGCAATGGTCGCGCCCGCCATGGACCAGCAGCAGTGGCGGCTTGTCCGTGTTGCCCCAGTCCACATAGTGGAGGCGCAGGCGCTGAGAGATGAAGGTGTTCGAACTGGGACCGAGTAACTGCATGAGCCGAGTAACTGCGCCGGATAGGCCGCGGTTTCAACCCCCGGATGCCGCTGGGCCCGCTACCTTTCCTTCGTTGCCGAGAAGGTCAGCTCAGGGTTGCGCTCCTGCTGGTAGCCCACATCCCATGACGATCGCGCCATGAAAACAGGGTCGCCATCGCGATCCTTGGCAAGGTTCGATGCATTGAAATCGGCAAAGGACTTGAGCGCCGCGTCGCTGCCCTTGAGCCAGCGTGCGGTATCGAACGGCGAAGGTTCGAGCACCGCCTCGACCTTGTATTCCGCCTCGAGGCGCGAAACCAGCACGTCGAGCTGGAGCTGGCCGACCACGCCGACGATCCACTGGCTGCCGATCTCCGGATAGAATACCTGGATCACGCCTTCTTCGGAAAGGTCGTCCAGCGCCTTGCGCAGCTGCTTGGTCTTGGTCGGGTCCTTCAGCACCACGCGGCGCAGGATTTCCGGCGCGAAGTTCGGCAGCCCCGTAAAGCGCAGGTCGTTCCTTTCCGAAAGCGTATCGCCCACGCGCAGGGTTCCGTGGTTCGGGATGCCGATGATGTCGCCCGCCTCGGCGGTGTCGGCAATCTCGCGGTCCTGCGCGAAGAACAGGATCGGCGAATGCACGGCGATCGGCTTGCCCAGGCCCGAAGGCGTCAGCTTCATGCCCCGCCTGAACGTGCCCGAGACCATGCGCATGAACGCGATACGGTCGCGGTGCTGCGGGTCCATGTTGGCCTGCACCTTGAAGATGAACCCGGTCACGTCGGGCCGCTCCGGTTCCACCGTGCCTTCGCTCGACTTCTGCGGGCGCGGCGGCGGAGCATAGCGGGCAATCGCATCGATCAGCTCGGCAACGCCGAAGTTCTTCAGCGCCGATCCGAAATAGACCGGCGTCAGGTCGCCATGGCGATAGGCTTCGAGATCGAACTCGGGGTAGCCGGCGCGGGCCAGTTCGATTTCCTCGGCAATGTCCTCGGGTATGTCGATCGCGGGTTCGCGCTTGCCCAGGAATTCGCGGCTGTCACCTTCGGGACGGGCGATGGTTTCGTCGGCGAAGTTCATCACGCCCTGAAAGATCCCGCCCATGCCGATCGGCCAGGACATCGGCACGACGTCGAGCGCCAGCGCATCGGCGACTTCGTCCAGCGTCTCGAACACCGAACGGCCTTCGCGGTCGACCTTGTTGACGAAGGTGATGATCGGCACCGAGCGCATGCGGCAGACTTCGAACAGCTTGCGCGTCTGCGGCTCGATACCCTTGGCCGCGTCAATCACCATGATCGCCGAATCGACCGCGGTCAGCGTGCGGTAGGTGTCCTCGGAAAAGTCCTCGTGGCCCGGCGTATCGAGCAGGTTGAAGACAACGCCGTCCTTCTGGAACGTCATCACCGACGACGTCACCGAAATCCCGCGCTGCTGCTCGATCTTCATCCAGTCCGACCGCGCGCGGCGGGCGGCCCCGCGTGCCTTGACCTCGCCGGCAAGGTGGATCGCGCCGCCCTGAAGCAGCAGCTTCTCGGTCAGCGTGGTCTTGCCCGCGTCAGGGTGCGAAATGATGGCGAAGGTGCGGCGATTGGACATGGGGAGCGCGGTTAGCGCGGGTTTACGGTCACGTCCATGCGGAAGCTGCGCGTCGCGCCGGGATCGAGCAGGACGACGCCGGGCTTCTCGCGGAAATCGCCGGTGAAGCCTGCGGGGTCGGCGTAACCCTGCCACGGCTCGATGCAGATGTAGCGCGCGCCCGGAACCTGCCAGACGCCCATCGACGTCGTGTCGGGGAAATGGAGGTCGAGAGTGGTCCCGCCATCGGTGCCATAGGTGAGCGACTTGCTCTCGAACACGTCCCAGATCAGCGCATCGTTGCGGAACAGGTCTTCGTGCAGCCGCAGCTCGCGAGAGTTCGCAGGACTCGGCACGGAGTTGGGGGAGAGTTCGCCAGAGTTGGGGGTGAGTTGCCGTAGAGTTGGACTTTCCGCCCTTTCGAAGACAAGCTTATGATCTTCTTTGGGAAAACCCCCCGGAAGCGGCCACGCGAAGGCCGGATGGAAGCCGAAGCTGAAGGGCAGCGCTTCCGCGTTGGGATTGAACACGCTGACCTCGGTGTGCAGCGTCATGCCCTCGATGCGGTAGGCCACTTCGAGCACGAAGTCGAACGGATAGACCTCGCGCGTCGCCGGCGAATCCGTCAGGCGGAAGCGTGCCTCCGCCCCTTCGGCATGAACCGGGGCGAAGGCACTGCGTCGTGCAAAGCCATGTTTCGGCATGGAAAATTCGCGACCATGAAGGCGCAAGGTGTCACCCGACAGCGCCCCGACGATCGGAAACAGGAAGGGCGCGTGACCCGACCAGAAGGCCGGGTCCGCATCGGTCATGTATTCCGCCCCCGCAGCATCGGTCAGCGACCAAAGCTCTGCGCCCAAAGGATTTATTTGCGCAGTCAGCTCCTCGCTGGCGATGGTGACGAGATCGTCACTCATCCGCGCAGGACACCGCCGAGCTTGGCGGCAGCCGCCACTACCTTGTCCGAAATCGCCTTGAGCGTCGCCTCATCGAACGACTTCTCGACCGGCTGGAGCGTCACTTCGATGGCAAGGCTCTTCTGGCCCTCTGGCACGCCAGTCCCGCGGAAGTCATCGAAAATCCGTGCCGAAACAATGGCCTGCTTGTCCGCACCCTTGACAGCACGGAGCAGATCGCCCGCAGGGACCGAGGCCGCGACAAGGAAGGCAAAGTCGCGCGTCACCGCCTGCAGTGCAGGTGGCGCAAAGTGCGGGCGGGCGAACTGGCCTGGGCCCTTGCGCGGCGGGATGCTGTCGAGGAACAGCTCGACCACCGCCACGGGACCATCGAGATCGAAGGCCCTGGCGGTTGCCGGATGCAGCATGCCGAAGCGCGCCAGCACCTGCTTTGGCCCGAGGCGCAGGGTGGCCGACTGGCCGGGGTGGAACTGATCGCCAGCCTCGCCCATGACCTGCAGGTTGTCGACCGGAGCGCCCGCTTCTGCAAGCAGCGCCAGCGCTTCGGCCTTGGCGTCGAATGCGTCGAACGGCCTGGCCTTGCCAGTCGCCCAGCCGCGCGAGACGGATTCGCCTGCCAGAACAACGGCTAGGCTCAGCTTTTCGTCGCTCGCGCCATTGGCGCCGCGCAAGTAGCGGCGGCCGATCTCGAACAGGCGCACCGAGGTGGCGCCACGGTGGAGATTGCGCTGGGCGGCCGAGAGCAGGCCGGGCAGCAGCGAGGGGCGCATGACCTTGAGGTCTTCGGAGATCGGGTTGGCCAGCGCCCAGGTTTCCTCGCCATCGGCAAAGTGCGCGGCTTCCTTCTCGGGCAGGAACGACCACGTCACCGCTTCATGCAGGCCACGCGAGGCAGCCGCTCTGCGGACCCGGCGCTCAAGCGTCTGCACCGCAGTTGCGGTCGGCTTGGCCACACCATCTGCGCGCGGCAGCGGCGTGGAAGGCACGGCATCGAGCCCGTGGACGCGGATCACCTCCTCGACGATGTCGGGCGCGCCGTCCACGTCCGGGCGCCAGGTCGGCACGGTGACGGTCCAGTCTTCGGCCACATCGAAGCCGAGCGCGGCAAGGATGCGCTTCTGTTCGCCATTGCCGACGTCGATGCCGCCAAGGCTCCCGGCCAGCTTCGGATCATAGGCCACGGTCTTGCGCGCCAGCGGCGGTTGCCCTGCGCGCACGACTTCGCTCGCTTCGCCACCGCAGATCTCGAGGATCAGACTGGTCAGCAGGTCGAGCCCGGTATCGAGGAACGCCGGATCGACGCCACGTTCGAACCGCCCGCGCGCGTCGGAAGCTAGCGCCAGCGCCTGCCCGGTGCGGGCGATGGAAGCCGGATCGAAGTACGCAACTTCGAGCAGGACGTCGGTCGTCCCGTCCGAGCAGCCCGAATCTTCGCCACCCATGATCCCGGCGATGTCATGCACGCCAACATCGTCGGCAATCACCGTCATCCACGGCTGCAGCGCATATTCCTTGCCATTGAGCGCGAGGCAGGTCTCGCCTTCGCGCGCCTTGCGGGCCACGACCGCGCCCGAAAGCTTCGCCAAGTCATAGGCGTGAGCCGGGCGGCCATAGCCGAGCATGACGTAATTGGTGATGTCTACCAGCGCCGAGATCGGACGCTGGCCCGCGCTCTTCAGGTAGTCCTGCAGCCACTTCGGGCTTGGCCCATTCTTTACGCCACGAATCACGCGGCCGTAGAAGGCGGGGCAACCTTCAGGATCGTCGGTGCGCACTTCGACCGGGCAGGGGAAGCTGCCAGCAACCGGCTTGGCTTCGATCGGCTTGAGCACGCCCAAGCCCGCCGCAGCGAGATCGCGGGCGATGCCGTGAACGCCCATGCAGTCCGGACGGTTGGGCGTGATCGCCACGTCGAACACCGGGTCCGATCCGAGGTAATCGGCAAAGGTCGTGCCGAGCGGCGCGTCTTCGGGCAGTTCGATGATGCCGTCATGCTCTTCGCCAAGGCCAAGCTCGCGCGTCGAGCACATCATGCCGTTGGATTCGACGCCGCGGATGGCGGACTTACGAAGTTCCATGCCATTGGCCGGGACCACTGCGCCGGGCAGGCCGAGCACGCCGACGAGGCCTGCACGCGCATTGGGCGCGCCACAGACAACCTGCAGGGGCGAACCATCACCAAGATCGACGGAGAGCACCTGCAGCTTGTCGGCCTGCGGGTGCTTCTCCGCCGTGAGCACGCGGGCGACGCGGAAGCTCTTGAGCGCCGCCGAGGCATCTTCGACGCCTTCGATCTCCAGGCCCAGCGAGGTCAGCTTTTCGGCGATGGTGCGGGCGTCGGCCTTGGTATCGAGGACCGACTTCAACCACGAAAGCGAGAACTTCACGAACGTACTCCAACACCGCCGGAAAGGGTCGGCACATCGAGCGCGCCGAAGCCGTAGTGGCCAAGCCACCGCACATCGCCATCGAAGAAGGCGCGCAGGTCATCCATGCCGTACTTGAGCATGGCGAGGCGATCGACGCCGGTGCCGAAGGCGAAGCCCTGCCATTCATCGGGATCGAGCCCGCCGAACTCGATGACCTTGCGGTTGACCATGCCGCTGCCCAGCACTTCCATCCAGCCACCGTTCTCCGCATCGCCGCTGCCGCCAACGACGCGCTTGCCGTTGATGAGCGTGTAACCGACGTCGACCTCCACCGAAGGCTCGGTGAAGGGGAAGTAGCTCGGGCGCAGGCGCAGGACGATGTCGTCCCGTTCGAAGAAGGCCTTGAGGAAGGTTTCCAGCGTCCACTTGAGATGGCCGAGGTGGATGCCCTTGTCGATGACGAGGCCTTCGATCTGGTGGAACATCGGCGTGTGCGTGGCGTCCGAGTCCGAACGATAGACCCGGCCGGGGGCGATGATGCGGATCGGCGCGCCTTGCGCGATCATCGAACGGATCTGCACCGGCGAGGTATGCGTGCGCAGCAGCATCGAAGGGCCTTCGGCATCCTTGTCAGGGAAATAGAAGGTATCGTGCATCGCGCGCGCCGGATGGGTCTCGGGCATGTTGAGCGCGGTGAAGTTGTGCCAGTCGTCCTCGATCTCGGGACCGCTCGCGACGGCGAAGCCCATGTCGGCGAAGATCTCGGCCAGTTCGTCCATGACCTGCGAAACCGGGTGGACCGAACCCCTGGGCGCTTGCGGCGCGGGAAGGGAAAGGTC
Source organism: Novosphingobium sp. CCH12-A3 (assembly GCF_001556015.1). NCBI lineage: Bacteria > Pseudomonadati > Pseudomonadota > Alphaproteobacteria > Sphingomonadales > Sphingomonadaceae > Novosphingobium > Novosphingobium sp. CCH12-A3. The sequence continues at coordinate 52,782 of NZ_LSIA01000223.1, forward strand.
GACCGTTTCGGCCGCGAGGCGCGCTTCGAGCGCGGCGCTTTCCAGTGCGTTCTTGCGGTCTGCGAGGGCGGCGGTCACCGCTTCGCGTGCGGCGTGAATCTTCGGGCCTTCGCTCTGCCGCTGGTCCGGGGTCATCCCGCCAAGCGACTTGAGCAGGGCGCTGACCCAGCCCTGCTTGCCGAGCGCGGAGACGCGGATCGCCTCCACCGCTTCGGGCGTGCCTGCTTCCGCAATGGCCGCGAGCGTTGCGGCCTGCTGTTGATCGAGGTTTTCCATCGGCAAGCCGCTAGCCGCAAATGCGCCGGAATCAAAGTCTGGAGTTAAGATCGAGTGGGGGTGTGCAGGGCTTGAACCGCCGCGCCGACGAACTCCTTCCGTGCGCGCATGACTTCCTGCAGCACGGGCTTGGGGCAATGGGCATATTCGCTCGGGCTCATGCCCATGAAACGGTGGAAGTCCCGAACGAACTGGGCCTGATCATGGTAGTGACCATCGATCGCGCCGATCCACTTCAGCGACGGGTCCATCATGTACTGCACGAGGCTGCGCATGAAGCGCTGGCGACGCAGGAGGAGCCGGGGCGGGAAGCCGAAGTGCTTGCGGCACAGGCGCTCCACGGTGTGGGTGGGCAACTGGGTCGCCTCGGCCATCTCGCTGACGGAAGCGATGTCCGGATCGACCAAGGCGGCGTGGCAGGCGACAATGCGTGGATCGTCTTCGACGTCGGCCGCCAGGTTCTGTTCGAAGAAGCGGGTGATGCGCGAAAGTTCGGCCTGCTCGTCCTTCTCCTTGCCGAAGACCGAGGCCGCGAGAGGACGGAAGGGGGCAAGGAAAGGCTCGCTGGCGACGTCATAGATATGATCGGCGTGCGCATTGGCGGGCTGGCGCACGAAGCGCGCCCAGCCCAGCGGCAAGAGGCCGATGCCCCAGATGCGCGTGGTGCCGGTGGTGAATTCCAGAGTGGTGCTCGTCGGCCCGGTGGCGTTGGCCTGGACGCCCGCGAACGGAGGCCGACCCGGCAATTGCGAATCCGGAAAGTCGCCCTGGTAGATGCGGATGTTTGCCCATTCAGGGTGGAGGTGATCGGTCACCCGGCCTTGGGGCACGTCGATCTCGGTCAGGTAAAATGTCGTGAAATAGCGCTGCAGCGGCTCTGGCGGCCGATGGAATCGAACCCGGACTGTGCAGTCCCCGGTCAAGCTGTGCGCGCCCCTGTTTACTTTAGTTATGTGTTGTTCATCCGCACCCTGCACTGCGCTTGCGCGAATCGCAACGAAAAAGGGCGGCTCCCGAAGGAACCGCCCTTTTGTTCAGCCTGCTTGCAACGTCGATCAGGCGGCGGGCAGGGCAGCCTTCGCCTGAGCGATGACGGCGGTGAAGATCGCACCTTCGTTCATCGCGAGGTCGGCCATGGTCTTGCGGTCGAGCTCGATCCCGGCAAGCTTGGTGCCATGGATGAACTGCGAGTAGGTCAGGCCTTCGGCGCGGACAGCAGCGTTGATGCGCTGGATCCACAGGGCGCGGAAGCTGCGCTTCTTGACCTTGCGGTCGCGGTATGCGTACTGGCCGGCCTTTTCGACGGCCTGACGGGCGACGCGGATGGTGTTCTTGCGACGGCCGCGATAGCCCTTCGCCTGATCCAGAATCCGCTTGTGCTTGGCTTTGGTGGTTACACCACGCTTGATACGGCTCATAGTTCAGCGCTCCTCAGTTCAGCCCGTAGGGCGCCCACTTCTTGATCACTTTCGCATCGGCGTCGGAGATCACGTCAGTGCCGCGGTTCTGGCGGATATACTTGGCGTTGTGGCTGATCAGGCGGTGGCGCTTGCCGGCAACGCCGTGCTTCACCTTGCCGGTGGCGGTGAGCTTGAAGCGCTTTTTCACGCCGCTCTTCGTCTTCATCTTGGGCATTTTCGTCTCCTGATTTCGACGCGTCCGATCTGCCTTGGCAGCCCTTGTGGCCAGGCCGATCATCGAATCCGTGTCGGTTGAAGGTGGGGCCGTTAGGGGATGCGGCGCGGAAAGGCAAGTGTTGTGGAGTCTTTGCACGGTGCGCCCTGGCATCAGCAAAGGGCTGGCGGCACCGGCCCGCTCCCCCGCGAACCGGCGTCGCTTTTCATTTCCCGATATCCGCCAGATCGTATGGCGTCGTCTGGTACGTCTCGTTTACCCAGTTGCCGTAGAGCAGGTGGCCGTGGCCGCGCCAGGTGTTGGCGGGCATGGCCTGGGGATCGTCACCGGGGAAATAGTGGCGGGGCAAGTACTTGCCCGCCAGCGTCAGCGTATCGTACTCGAGATGGTTGAACATGTGCAACGTGTTGTGGGCCGGGTCATCGATCAGGCACAGGCCGGTTTCGGCGCTGTCGGCAAGGACCGAAAGGCCGCGACCTTCGGGCAGGTCCTCGCGGCGCACTTCGCTCCAGCGCGACACAGGCACGTCGAACACATCGGGCAGGCCGCGCATGAAGGGACTGGCGGGCGCGTGGTTGATGTGGCGGAACACGCCCGAGGCCTTGGTCGGCAAGGGGTGCTTCTCGATGCCATGGAAATGATGCAGCGCGGCCATCGCGCCCCAGCACACCGACAGCGTGCGGTGCACGTTGGTCTGCGACCAGTCGAAGATGCGGGCGAGCTCGTCCCAGTAGCTGACCTCTTCATAAGGAATCGTCTCGACCGGTGCGCCGGTGACGATCAGGCCATCGTACTTCTCGGCACGCACGTCCTCCCACGGACGGTAGAAGGCCGAGATGTGACCTGCCGAAGTGTTCTTGCTGACGTGGTCGGAAATGCGCACCAGCTCAAGCTCGACCTGCAGCGGAGTTGCGCCCAGAAGGCGGGCGATCTGGGTCTCGGTGGTGATCTTGTCTGGCATCAGGTTGAGCAGGGCGATCCGCATCGGGCGGATGTCCTGGCGCGCGGCCTCGGTCTCGCTCATCACGATCACGCCCTCGGCCTCGAGTGTGCGGCGGGCGGGGAGATTGTCGGCAATCCTGATCGGCACGTGTAACGTCTTCCTCAAACCTGAGGGAGAAGACGCTCTTCACGGTGTCCGTGTCCGTTTGGTTGCCGGATCGGCCACATCCCCTTTCTGCTTGCGGCAGATCGGGTACCACCTTGCCCGGATCGGCAGGTTGGCGTTGGAGCGTCACTCCAACTCTCGATGTAGGACGACAGATAGAACCGCCTTGAAAGCTTTGCAACGGGGCGAAGGTGCAGGATGACACTTGCTATTGCGATCCACTCTCATTATTAATGCGAGTCATTGGCAGGAAGCGTGCTGCCCTGGAGTTTCAGTGCAATGTTCATCTGTATCTGCAATGCCATCCGCGAGAAGGATATCCGCGCCACTGCCCGCTGCCACGCCGGCAATGCAGAGGAGATCTACGGCCGCATGGGCTTCAAGCCGCAGTGCCGGCAGTGCCTTGATGATGCCGAGGACGTGATCGCCGACGAGCGCGCCTGCGCGCTGGCATAAGTCCCACGTTGCAAAGTGTTGCAGGCACCCGGTGCGAGTCGTTCGCGCTTTATGCCGCCCATCCTGCAGCGTAACGTCGCTCCATCCATTGCAAAGGAGCCAGCGCGATGAAGGGCGATGCCAAGGTCATCGAATATCTCAACAAGGCCCTGCTCAACGAGCTGACCGCGATCAACCAGTACTGGCTGCACTACCGCCTGCTCGCCAACTGGGGCGTCAAGAAGCTGGCCGAGTACGAGCGCCACGAATCGATCGACGAGATGAAGCACGCCGACATGCTGGCGGACCGCATCCTGTTCCTCGATGGCCTGCCCAACTTCCAGGCGCTCGGCCGCCTGCGCGTTGGCGAATCGGTCGAGGAGATCCTCAAGGCTGACCTTGCCTTGGAGATGGATGCCCTGCCGCTGCTCAGGGACGCCATCGCCCACTGTGAATCCGTGCGCGATTTCGTCAGCCGCGATCTTTTCGCCAAGATCCTCGAGAGCGAGGAAGAGCATGTCGACGTGATCGAGAAGCAGTTCGACAAGATCGAGCGCATGGGCCTGGCCAACTACATCCAGCTCAACAGCGAAGCCGCCGAAAGCTGATCCTGGCGCTGCGAAGCGGCCTCCTACTCGGCCGCTTCGCTCACTTCCGCGCTTTCCGCTGCCTGACGCGCCCACATTTCGGCGTAGAGGCCATCGCGGCGCAGCAGGTCGGCGTGGTTGCCTTGTTCTGACAGGCGCCCCTGATCCAGCACGAGAATCGTGTCGGAATCGGCAATCGTCGACAAGCGGTGCGCGATCGAGATCGTGGTGCGGTGGCTGGCGACGGCGCGCATGGTGGAGAGGATGTCCTGCTCCGTGCGGGTATCGAGCGCACTGGTCGCCTCATCGAACAGCAGGATTGGCGGGTTCTTCACAAGGGTGCGCGCGATGGCGACGCGCTGCTTTTCGCCGCCCGACAGCTTCAGGCCGCGTTCGCCGACTTCGGTGTCATAGCCTTGCGGCAATCGCGCGATGAAGTCTGCGATCGCCGCGCCCTTGGCGGCGGCCTCGACCTCGGCCATTCCTGCACCGTCACGACCATAGGCGATGTTATAGCCTATGGTGTCGTTGAACAGCACCGAGTCCTGCGGAACGATGCCCAGTGCGGCGCGCAAGGAAGCCTGCGTCACGCCTGCAATGTCTTGCCCGTCGATCAGGATACGCCCGGACCACGGGTCATAGAAGCGGAACAGCAGGCGCGCGATGGTCGACTTGCCCGCGCCTGATGGGCCGACGATGGCCACGCGGCTGCCCGCAGGCACTTCGAACGACAGACCGTGCAGGATCTCGCGATCGCGGTCATAACCGAACACGACATTGTCGAACGTCACCGAGGGCCGGTTCACCACCAGCGCAGGCGCATCGGGGGCGTCTGCCACTTCGATATGCGTGTCGATCAGGCGGAACATTTCGGCCATGTCGATCAGGCCCTGCCGGATGGTGCGATAGACCATGCCGAGCATGTCGAGCGGGCGGAAGAGCTGGGTGAGGTACGTGTTGACGAAGACAAGGTCGCCGACCGTCAGCCGCCCTTGCGACCAACCATAGACCGTCCACGCCATTGCCCCTGCCATCAGCAGGTTGACGATCAGGGCCTGCGCGATGTTGAGCAGGCCAAGGCTGTTTTCGCTCTTCACCGCGGCATCGGCGTAGGCGCGCGCGGCGGAGGCGTATCGCGCTTCCTCGCGCGCTTCGGCGCCGAAGTATTTCACCGTCTCGTAGTTCAGCAGCGAATCGACCGCGCGGGCCAGCGCCTGGCCATCGAGCCGGTTCATCTTCTCGCGCAGCGCCGTACGCCATTCGGTGATGGTGCGCGTGGCGTAGACATAGGCGATCACGGCAAGGATCGTCGCCGTGACCAGTCCCAGCCCGAAGTTCAGCCAGAAGATCACGATGACCGCCGTCAGCTCGATCACCGTCGGCGCAATGTTGAACAGCAGGAAATAGAGCATCGTGTCGATGCTCTTGGTCCCACGCTCGATCACCTTGGTTACCTCGCCGGTGCGGCGGGCGAGGTGGAAGCGCAGCGAAAGCTTGTGGAGGCGGGCGAAGACGTTTTCCGCCAGATGCCGCGTGGCGTCCTGGCCAACGCGCTCGAACACGATGTTGCGCAGGTTGTCGAACAACACCCCGGCAAAGCGACCGAGGGCATAGGCCAGGACGAACGCCAGTGCGACGGTCAGGGCAGGCTGAGAGCCTGCCGGAAGCGCCATTGCGTCGACGGCTTTCTTGTATGCGAATGGCAGCGCAAGTGTCGTCGCCTTGCCGAGCAGTACCATGACCACCGCGCCCATGACCCGGCGGCGCAGGACCGCATTGTCGGCAGGCCAGAGGTACGGGAGGAAGCGCTTGAGCGTGGCCCAGCCATCGTGGCGGGCGTCTTTGGGACTCGTCGGTGTATCAGGTGGCATGGGTTCCCACATAGGGAACGTGGACGGCTATGCCAGAGCTTTGAAAGTTTACAGCGGCAAAGGCGGCCTTGCAGGCAGACTGGCAATCAGAACCGGATGCTCCTGTGCGAGTCCGGCATTGTGGTCCCGGGCGGCAGGTCGAACAGCACGCGCCTTGTTGCGAAGTCGATCGCCACCCGCCTGAACATGCGCATCTGCGCCATACCCAGCAGGATTGCCGGGCGCTTGACCAGATCGAGCCGGTGGAACGCCGGGGAGTCGGCAAAGGCGAGGGGGGTATTGTGGATCTGCAACCCTTCGATCTCGATCGTCGAGGCCATGACAATATCCGCATTGAGCGCCTGGCCCGTCACCGAGAACAGTGTCGTCTGCTCGGTGCGGTTGCGGCGGGCCATGGCCTTGCGCAGCGCAAGGTTGCCGATCGAGCTGTCAGACCCGGTATCGAGCACGACGTCGGTGTGGACGCCATCGATGATCGCGTTGGTCATGATCAGCTGGCCCGAACGCCGCTTGGCCTTGACGACGATCTCGAAGCCTTTCGTGCCGCCCAGCGATGCGGCATCGCCAATGGCGATCCGATTGGCGCCGAAGTCGATCAGCACGCGTTGGTCCTGCAGGCTGTCGAGCCCGACGATGCCTTGCGCGCCGATATGCTCGGCTTCCAGCAGCGGCGCGGTCAGGGTATAATATGTCCGCTTGCCGAGGCTTATCTCCTCGACATCGACCAGTTCCACTTGGTGCGAGCCTGCCACGCCGACGACCACGCCATTGCCGGTCACAGGCAGGCCCAACCCTTGCGCCACCTGCCGTGAAAGGACCGTGCGCTCGGAGCCGGTGTCGATCAGGAAATCGTAGGGGCCGCTTTTCCCGATCAGGACCGGGACAGTCATGCGATCATGTCTGTCCCGTTGGAGCTGCACAAGCTCGTCAGCAGGTGATGGGAAGGGCTGGGTCGCCGGTTCGCTGGCGAACGCCGGCGGCACGATGCTGGCCAGCGCAAGCATGAAAAGCCTTCGCGAAAACACCGGCAAAGGGTGGCCCTGTGGCATGGCGACTTCTCCCATGCCTGATTTACGCCTGCATGGGCGCCTTGGCGAGTCCTTAGCGCGTGGCGGGGGACGAGCGACGAATGAGCGCCAGCAGTCCGCGAGCGATCTCGTGGATCTCGGCGTAAAGCGGATGGCCGAGCACTCGCAAGGAGGCGAGCCACAGCACGATCCCGAGCGCAACAGTCGATGCGGCCTGCACCAGCCCGAGTTCGGCGGGACCTTGCCCGATGAAGAACCCCAGCAATAACGGCAGGACTGCGGCCAGCGAGACGGCGGCACTACGCAACCAGCCCAGCAGGATGTCGCGGTAACGCAGCTCGAGTGTCGAAGCCAGCAAGGGCAGGTAGATCACGACCCATAGCCCGGCATGCAGCACGCGCGAGGCGGCCACCCATTCGAGACCGAGCGGCGCAGTAAGTGCGATCAGCACTACGGACAGCACCGTCTCGATGACCATGCAGCGCATGAGCGGCTTCAGCCGTCCCATAAGCACCGGCAGGTCTGCATAGAGCGGCAGCGCGACGTAGCCGATCTGCGAGAGCGCAACCCAGGTGAGCAGGGGCGCCGCTGCCATCCAGCGCTCGCCGTAAAGCAGCCTGATCAGGGGCTCGCCGAGGACCGCGATGCCCGCCATGGCCGGCCAGGTTACCCCGGTATAGGCCGCCAGCACGCGCAGATAGGGTGGCCCCAAGGGTTCACCGCTATCGCGGATCCGGCGAAACGCGGGATAGAAGACGCCGGTAACCGCACCCGCGATCAGCAGGCGCAACTGCAGGGCCAATCCCGATGCGCGCGCAAAGAGGCCGACAGCGGCGCTGTCGATCATGCGCCCGATGACCAGCTCCGGCGCGCGGGCAGAGAGTGAACTGCAGACCACTTGTACGGTGTTGGTGCCGCCCAGTGCCATGACGTCTGCCGCGCGCGCTATCTTTGGCGGCCACGGCAGCATGCCGCCCGAACGCCACTGACTGATGAGCAACCGCGCCGCCTGTTGTGCGAAGGCCCCCCAGGCGAGGGCAAGCGCGCCATGACCAAGGATCGCCAGGATCAATGCGGTCAAGGCGTTGGCCACCGCCGCTCCGACCTCGATCATCGTGTTCGAACGATAGTCCATGCGGCGCTGGCAGGTCGCCTGGGGGACGATCGCCAGCGGCACCAGCAGGTAGGATGCCGCGATGACCAGAGTGATCGGCAGCAATTGCGGGTCACCGTAGAAGACAGAGATCGGCCACGCACTGGCGAGAGCCAGAAGCGCTATCCCCCAGGCGAAGACCACCGAAATCGTGAAAGCGGACCGCAGTTTCTCTGCCGTGAGATCGCGCTCTCCATTGATATAACGCGTGACGCCGAAATCCTGCAGGAATGCGACCAGCGTGACCGCGGCAAAGGCGATCGAGAACCGGCCCAGCTGATCGGGCGTGATGTACCAGCGCGCGAGCACGATGCTGGCCACGAACTGCAGCGCAAAGGAGGCATATTGCGAGATCAGCGCCCAGACGGCTGCCGCGCGGACAGACATCATCGGTGCGCCAGTCCGGTCGGTTGTCTGGTCGGCGGGTGATTGCGGAGCGGCCATCGTCAAATATGCAGGAGCAGGGCTATTGCCAGTCGCATGGCGCGTAATGGCACGCCGAACAGGACAAGACGCATTACCGTGCGCCAAAGCTCTGGCCCGTTGCCCCCGTCGCGAACATGATCGATCAGGAGGGGGAAACCTGCGCCGCGCATGGCATCGCGCGAATAAATGGCGCCCCGCGCAACCTTGTCCCGGATCTGGCGAGACAGGCCCGGAGTGTCGAACACCCGGTCCAGCGCCTCGACGGCGGGAAGCTGCTGCATGTGCTCTGTGGGATCCGGTCGGCCGAGCTGACGCTCGCGGTAGGCGAGTTGGGCAACGGCGGCCCCGTATTGCTGCGCGAACGCATGGCGGTTCGAAATCTGGCCAGCATAATGCCGATAGCTGAGCAGGCGTTCGGGAATGTTCGCCAGTTTCGTGACCGATGCCAGTCGCAACCAGAGATCGTAATCCTCGCAATGCCGATAGGCGACGTGATAGCCCCCAACGGCGCGAACGATGTCGCGTCGCGCCATGATGGTGGGATGGCTCAGCGGGCTGCGCTGCTCTATGATGGCGAGAACATCGTCGAAGGTGACAGGGTGCTCGGGCGCATGCGTCACGAACGGCCGGTCATACTCGTCGATGTCCTCGGTCCACGTACCAATGACGCCGTGATCCGGATTGGCCTCGAGAAAGGCAACTTGGCGCGCGAACCGATCCTGCCGGCAGACGTCATCTGCGTCCATCCGGGCAAACAAGGGAGCACGCGCTGCCGCCAGCAGTTCGTTCAGGCTGGCAATGAGGCCCCGATTCTCTCTCGCAATCACCCGGATGCGCGAATCCTGCGCGGCGTGGTGCCTGGCGATCTCGACGCTGCGATCATTCGATCCGTCATCCAGTATCAGGAATTCGAAGTCGGCGAAGGTCTGCCGGCGCACGCTGGCGATGGCTGCATCGAGGAACCGCTCACCATTATAGACGCTCATCGCGACGCTGACAGCCGGGGTGACAGGCCTCGCGGCATTGGGCGACATTGCGGCGGTCGATCCGGGCGCGGGGATTTCGCTGTGGTGCATCAGTGATTCACTAGCCGCGAGGTTTAAACATTGGCTTACCCGTCATGAGCCTGAGGAGAGGCGGCACTTGGGGTGTTGCTGACCGGTAGAGAATCGGCGCAAACGGCCGATCTTGATGGCTCGA
>NZ_LSIA01000224.1:0-12391 GCF_001556015.1 Novosphingobium sp. CCH12-A3
CTTGATTGGCAGAAGAGGACAGAAAGGACACGTTATGGATGGGACCTACCACGAGCTCGGCCACGCCACAGGTTCGGCCAAGCGTCTCAATCGCCAGTTCGGCAAGCGCTTCGGGGACGATGCCTATGCCTTCGAGGAGATCGTGGCGTCGCTGTGCCAGGCGACCCTCTGCGCCGAGTACGGCCTCCCCAATGAGCTTCACGACAGCCACGCCTCTTACATCCACCACTGGATGAAGATCCTGCGCGGCGACAAGACCGCGATCCTCCACGCGGCGGCGAAGGCCGAGCAGGCGGTGAAGTGGCTGCGCCAGTTCGATCCGGCGCTCGGTTCGAGCCTGCCGGACGAACTCAAGGAGGCGGCCTGACGGCGTCCGGCAAGCCGAGGCACTGCGATCGCTCGCATGGCGAGCGGGAAGGGGAGGGGGTGGGAGCCCGATGCGCCAGGGGGCGCAAAGGGAGACTTCACCGATGAACTACGATCTCGACTTCCGCTATCGCCGTGCCCTGCAGCCCGATGCGCTCGCGACCATTGCCACCGCCACCCAGGCCGTCGTCGATGCGATGCAGGACGCGCGCAACGCCGGGATCGACCCGGCCCGCGATCCCGCGACCATTCTGCTCGCGCGCCACGTCGGCCGCATCGCGCTCGGCCACGCGCCCGATGAAACCTTCGCGGAAGACCTGCCGCTGCGCCGACAGTGTCTCGCCAAGATCGATGAGCTGAAATCGAAGCCCGCGCTTGTCGCGCTGGCCCGCCGCGGCATCGGCTATGATCCGGAGGCGAAGCGCGCTTTCCACCGCGAGGCGCGTTTGGCGCTGCGGGTCGCAGCCCGCCATCTCGGGCTCGAGCCTGACCAGTATGACCTGCGCAGCAACTTTGCAGGGCCAGCGGTCTCGGGTGAGATCACGCTCCACGGTGACGAGATCTACGTCCAGGTCTCGATCCCCTGCATCCGCCCGGGCCGCGAGGTCATGTTCCGCCGCTGCAAGGGCCGCCAGGATTACCTGGGGATGAGCAATCACTTCTGCGACATCGCCGTCCTCGCCGCGCCGCAGAGCTTCCGCGCGCTCGTCGTTCGCGAGACCGGCCTTTCCATCAATCCGCGCCAACAGGCGCTCGTCTAGGAGACAAGCTCATGGGTTGGCTGTTCATGTCGCGGGGCGGCATGGCCCCGTTCGCCACGCCGAAGGCCTATCTCGATAACCAATACACCTATCCGCCCGACCCTGAGAAGGGCCGGGCGACCGGCCTGCGCGTCCTCAAATCCACCGTCCGTTCGGGCGCCTACTACGCCGCCTGCCAGAGCTACGATCTCGAGGCCCCGCACGAAACTTTCGCTATCATCTGCCTTGTCAAATGGAACCCGGGTGCGCGCAGCGACGAAGAGTTCGGTTACAAGGACATGAGCGAGACGATGGGTCCCTACAGCTACGACTGCCCGGCCTCGATCCTCGACCTGCTGGGGCCCCCTGGCAACGAATACGCCGCGCAGTGGCGCGAGCACTGCCGACAGCGCTTGGCGCTGACTACGCGCCGCAAGCCGGCGCCGGGCGACATGCTGGTGCTGGCCGAGCCGCTGACCTTCACCGACGGGCAAAGCGAGCGCAGCTTCCGGGTGGTCCAGTCGGGCAGGAAGACCATATTGCGCAGGGTCAGCGACGGGGTCGGGGTGAAGATCAGCAAGCTGATGAGCCGGGCCTGGACGATCGTGCCGCCGCCCGCCGCCCCGTCGACGTCGTGACCCGGCACCCAAGCGAGAAACGCCATGATCGATCCCGCCCCACCGCAGCGCTCGTCCAAGCGGGCACGCCTTTGCAGCATCGAGAACGCCAACCGGATTGCCACCCGGGTTGCCGAGCACGTCCAGGGCGACACTGCCGTGGTCAAGACCGGCAACCCGTTGCAGCCCTTTCGCGTGGTCCTGGCGAGCAAGGCAGCGCCGGGGCGTACCGTCTCGCGGGTCGTCACCTGCAATGACGACGACCCGGATGATCAGTAGGGCTCTGGCCCGCGCTCGACGAACCACGATTGCCCGAGCTCGAAATCCGGGTTGGCCGATACGACCGGGCCGTCGGGAGCTTCGCTGACATAGGGCGAAATGAGATCCTTGCGTCGCACCCGCAGTCGGCTGAGCCAGGCCGCGGTGCGGCCGCGCGCCTTGAGGATCGTCAACAGCCAATCCATCGCTTCGGCCATCTCAACCACGCCGCGCCCGGCGAGGCAGTAGTAGATCGCCCGCTGGAAATCGTCGCACTGCGTGCTGAGGATGCCGGCGAGCTTCGCCCGTCCGCCGGGGGCGTTCTCATGGACCAGCGACACTGCCTCGCGCAGTTCGCGGACCGACAGATAGGCGTCATCCACGTCAACCCCGATGCACAGCGCCGCGATCGCCCGGCGCACTGGCGGCAGGTTCTCGTCGCACGACGCATCGCGCAGGCCGATGTCGAGATCGAAATGGTCGAGGTGGCTGGGAGCGGGCATGGCGAGATCCTTTCCAAAAGAACGTAGCGTGAACGATCAGGCCCCGTCAACCAGACGGCGGAGGGGAGGGGGCACTCGGCGGGGGATCAATCTTGAAAGGAAGAACCGATGACCCAGCTTGCTCAAGCTACGCCTGCCGACGTTGACCACACTGCCGAGATCGCCCGGCTCAACGACGCGGCCCGTGCTGGTTCGCTGCCCACCTCGCGCACGGTGTTCACGCGGGCGCTGGCCGACATCCTTGCTGGTGATGCCGAGGACCCCGGGGTCCGCCAAGTCAGCCTGATGCTGGGCCAGACAGCGCTGCGCAGGCTGATTAACGAGACCCCGATCGAGCCGGGGAACGACCCTCACGGCGAGCGTGACTTCGGTGCGGTCGAGTTTCAGGGGCACAAGATCTTCTGGAAGGTCGACGTCTACGCCAATGACGGGACGTTTTCCTGGGGGTCGGAAACGCCTTGGGACGCGCAGCAGAGTTTCCGCGTGGTCACGATCATGCTGGCGAGCGACTGGTGAGCCGATGAGCCGGTATTCGTTGAAGCCTTTGCCCGAGTACTCCGATATCTTCGAGGTTGCGGTTGGCTGGGACCCGGGGCTGGATACGTTTTTTGTGATGGTGTTCGGCGTTGCCGAGACAGGACTTGATCTGCAGGTTCTGCATTGGCTTGGTGGCCAGCACAGGCAGATTGTTTCGATCGAGGAACTCCAGGCCGAGGTTTCGCCGTAGGCAGAGCTTCCTCCCGAACTGGGGAGGAGCCTAAGGAACGATCAGTTCGAAGGTGATGCGGGCCCATCGCAGAGATTGAGCCGGTTCATTTCTCAGCTACTCAATCGCTGAATGACCGGTAGCTCACGCACCAAAGCACAAATTTCGGTCTTTCGTAAGCCGCGTCCTCAATCCCGAAAGCAACCATTCAGGCCGCTGGCCCTAGGATCGCTTATCCATCCGAGAGCTGTCGACAGCACCCTCTGCAGACTTTTTTGTTGTCTAAAACGTCGAGTCTGATACCCAAACTCGGTGAAGTTAGGGCGTAGTGACCCAACTTTGGGGATGACAATGCAGCTCGTGCCGAAACGCCAAGCGCTTCAGCTGACCGGCCTAACGCCGGCCAAGCTGCGCGAGTGGACGAGCCGTCGCGCACTGATTCCGGCCGATCAGCCGCCCCGCAAGCAGGGCTCCTCGGCGCAGTTCAGCTGGCAGACGATCCTCGTCCTACGCATGGCCGTCATCCTCAAGGACAAGTTTCGCCTTGAGCTTCAAGCCCACCGCAATCTGTTCGCCGGCTTGCGCCATGAGCTGAAGTCGCAGTCCTTCATCGCTATGTGGGGTCAGGCGCTGGTTCTGCGCGGCGCGAACAAATGGTCGTTCGCCGACGTCAACGCGGCCGAAACCTCGCGAGATGATATGATCATTCTCCATCTCGATCCGCATCTCGAAGTTCTTGCAGCAGGCTTCGCGCTACCGCGCCCGGCCGAAGTTACGGGTCAGTTTGATCTATTCCCGGCGCTCGCCGTCACCGCACCCTCGACCGCTCCGCATGTCGACCAGATCGAGCGATTGCGGCGATCTGCATGAACAGCCCGGCATTTCGATCCGCGCTCGAAGCCACGGGCTATCTCGATGGGGAAGGCCGTCCCGCCCCCGGGATGACGCTTTCGGGAAGTGAAGTCCCGCCCCGTTTGCGCGCGGTCATCAGTGACGAACGCGTCGGTCTCAAAGCGGAGGCAGTCTTTTCGGCACAGGGAGCACCGGCCAATATATTCAAGGACGCCGGAGGCAATCAGCCAACCGCTGATGAACTGCGCAACTGGTACGAAGCGGCCTGGAATGTCGGCGTCGCGCCGCTGCTCTGGATCGTAACCCCAACCGAGGTGCGGCTTTACGATTGCTATGCAACGCCCGACGAACTGTCAGACACGCTGGAGCCGCCAGAGCTCGAACGTTTCCAGCTCGACTCGCCGGACCGGCTCCGCGCGCTTGACGCCGCGTGCGGCCGCCTGACGACTGAAACCGGAGCGTTCTGGTCCAGCCATATCGGGTCACGTATCGACCGCAGCCATCGCGTCGATCGTGAGCTGCTCGCCGAAATCAGCGCCCTCGAAGACCAGCTCGTCCAACAGACTCCGGCCGATGCCTCCCCGCGCGCGCAGGCGCTTGCGCGCGACATCGCGCAGCGCTTCATCGGGCGCTGCATCTTCACTTGGTACCTCCTCGATCGCGGCCTTGCTCAACCGTTCCTTCCGGCCGACCTTCCATCCGATCTTGGTCAGATGTTCGCGACACCCGAGAGCGCGCTTCGCTTGTTCGGATGGTTGCGCACCACGTTCAACGGCGATCTATTCCCGATGGACGACCCAGGCGCAGAGCGTGAGCATCTTACCGCCAGCCACCTCGAACCGATCAGAGATTTTATTGAGGGCCGGAGCCTCATTCCGGAGCACAAGGGTCAAGGACGGCTCTTTCGTTTCCGCTTCAACGCCATCCCGATCGACTTGGTCAGTTCAATCTATCAGCAATTCGCCCGGTCCAGTGCGCTCGACGAGGCTAATGCCCAAAGCCTGCACTATACACCAGTCGAGCTTGTTCACCTGGCGCTCGATCCGATTTTTGAACAGTTTCCCGTCGGCGGCGCGGTAATCGATCCGGCCTGTGGGTCTGGTGCCTTTCTAGTCGAGGCTTTTCGCAGGCTGGTCTGGCGGGAGAGTGAAGGCCGGCCTGCCTCTCGCGATGTGGTGCGAAAGGTCCTGCGTGAGCAGCTGTTCGGCATCGACCTCAACCGCTCGGCCCTCGGTATCGCGGCCTTTAGAGTCCTCTAGCAAGGAGGAACCCCTCCGACTTCAGTCGGATACTGGCTTCAGCCACAGACTCGCGTGCTAGCCTGTAACCTCGGGAAAAGCGGAAGCCGCCGAAGGCGTGAAGCTTCCGCTTTTCCCGAGGTTACAGGCTATGGCGTATCGGTCCGGTTGTCACACCACATTCCATCATCGCTACCATCTCGTTTGGGCGCCGAAGTATCGGTACAAGGTGCTGATCGGCGATGTTCGGCTACGGGTGCGCGAGATCATCCGTCAGGTCTGTGCCGAGATGGGCGTGAAGATCATCAACGGCGCGCTGTCGAAGGACCACGTACACATGTTCGTCGAAATCCCGCCGCACGTCTCGGTCAGCGACTTCGTGCGCCGGGCCAAGGGGCGCTCATCCCGCAAGATCCAACAGGAATTCGAGCACATCCGCAAACGATATTGGGGCCAACGCTTCTGGCAGCGCGGCTACTTCTCGACCACATCCGGCAACATCACCGATGACATCATCATGCGTTACCTCGACCGACATACCCACAAGGACGGCTTCAGCCCCACCGCTTGATCCTACCGGCGTCAGCCGGTCAGTGATTCAGCCTGTACCTCGCGGCGCTCGAACTCGACGAAGATCCGATCGACGACCTTGTGGACCTTAAGTTCGATCGTCTGATCGGTCGAACGCTGTTCGAGGCGGATTCCTTGGGACCGCTACCTGACAAGATCAGGTCGATGGAATTCGCGGCCGTCGTTGGCAATCCCCCTTGGACATTCGTCAGTCGAGCCGAAGTAGCGGCAAAGCCCGCCAGCCAGGGCGATGATGCGCCTCGACCTCGTCGAAGCCCGGACTGGGCATTCCTAAACCTTGCTGCCCGCCTCGCCGGACAAAACGGACGAGTCGGTATGGTGATGAAGGCGACACCATTCTTTTCGAAAGACAAGCAGGCCATCGCGGCAAGAAGCGATCTGCTCCAGCGCATGGCACCGACCGCATTGATCAATCTGTCCTATCTTCGGCGGGAAAAGCTCTTCCCCGATGCAGTGGGACCGGCGCTGCTCTTTCTCGCACGCTGCGCGCTGTCGACGACTGAGGATCGCCTTTTGGTCGGTTCGATCCCTTGGACGCCGGACTTTCGGCGAACAGGGGTTTTCAACGTAGGCCCAAGCGAGATTCGGTCCATCCCACTGGATCGGGTCCTATCGATTCCACCTTTCCTGAAAGCGGCAACGTTTGGCACGGTTCGTGATGGCTGGCTAATCGAACGGCTGGAGCGTGAGTTCCCGACGCTGGGCGAGGCCTTGGATAAAATGGGCATTAAGGCGCGGACGCATCGCGGTCAGGGTTTTAAGATCAAGGGCAAGGAGCAAACCAAAAGCCCGGAGGATTATTTCGCCCTAAAGGTCGTGACGCCTGAGAATTTCACCCCATTCAGGCTTCGCGAGCCGCTAGACGATTTCGATCACCTAACGCTTCACCGCACGCGATCGCGTGCGATCTTCAAAGGACCATTGCTCCTTTGCTCCAAGGTTGGCTCGGAGGCCGCAGCGCAGCGCGGACGGTACAGCAGCGCAGTAACCGAAAGCGATCACCTCTACACACAAGGTTTCTTCGGCGTGTCCTTTGCGGAAGCCGACACCCGCTTCGCTTATCTGCTCTCGGGAATTCTAAATTCTAGCCTAACCGCTTTTCAGTTCGCGCTGGGCGGCCCTACCTGGGGTCTTGAACGCCCGACCGTCGAGCCGCATGATCTTTTATCATTGCGCGTCCCGCATCTCGGTGGGATCAATCAGGCTCAGCTGACTGCAGTTCTAGATGCAGATCGGGTGGCAGCGGAAAATCCGAACGACCCGGATGCCCTGAGGGCGCTCGACCGCGCGGTCTTCGACCTTTACGACCTTGAGCCTGAGGAAGCGGTCCTGGCGGCTGGCGCGGTTGATCAGGCAAGGTACCTCATTTTCGAAAACCGCAAGGAACGGGCGGGGTTTGTCCAACCGGCCACATATGGTGAAATGAAAGATTATGCCCGGCAAATCGTCTCGACCGTCGACGCCTACCTTCGATCACGCGGGGAACGACACCTCGAGGCTCATATTTACGATCAGAATCTCCTCACACCTGACAATATAGGACTTATCTCGGGCGTCACCGCAATCCGGCTAACCATGTCACTAGGCGCTCCCGGCGAAGAGCCCATAGTGCGCAACGGTAACGACGCCGATCTAGCCGCCCTAGTTCGGTTGCTGCGCGGTCGATTTGTAGCTGATGTCCCGCCTTACCTCAACGAACGCCGGCAGTTGCGGATCTACAGTGACGACGCGCTTTTCATCCTCAAGCCTTCCGAGCGCCGCTACTGGACGCAGACGATCGGCCTAAACGACGCTGACGTGATATTGGCAGACCATTGGTTGCGGAGACGCGATGGCGCTCCTCGGCCCTGACCAACCCTATGGCAACCCAGCGTTCTCGCTAAAGTCGGATCAGGTCGATACTGTCCTCGATCTCGTTTGTCGGGGCGTCGACGAGGCCCGGCAACACGTGACCCCGGGCATGCTAGAGGTTCCAATGACGATCGTTGTCCGCAAGGCCATACGACGGGTCAAGCGAACGCTCGGCCTGACCAATCTGCAGGTTCGCGGCGAGCACGAGGTCGATAACATGGCGACGAATGATCCGGCCATTCTCGGTCGGATCGATATCACGTTGCAGTTCCTGCACCAGTTCGGCGATGAAGACGCCTTTGTGGCGATCGAATGCAAGCGTTTAGCGGCAGGCAATCACAGCTTGAATGCGAGCTACGTAACGCAAGGAGTCGATCGTTTCGCCAGTGGCAAATATGCCGCAGGCCATCATTGGGGATTCATGCTCGGCTACGTGCTAGCGCTTCCGGTTGACACGATCACCACTGGCATCGATCAGCGCATCCAGAGGGCATACGGAGCCAGCGCCGCCTTGGAACCCGGCGTCAGCCATCCAATGGCCCTCGCCGTTTTTGAAAACGCCCTTGCGCAGGCCTCAGATCACAACATTCGCCTTCGCCATATCTTTGTCGATATGCTCGACGCGGCTCCCAAGGCGATCGATCCAAGCGAGGGGGAGAGCTGATGGTTGGTTCTGACGCTACTGCCTGAAAGCTGCTGACCGACACAACCCAATTGCGTTCACGAACTCTCAAGTCCGGACCGGCTGCAATGGGCCACTTGCGGACTGGCTTGGCTCTCCCGATTTACGCAGCATGGCTCGCCACAAGCAGCTGCCTTGTTGGTCCGACAGAGCCAGCAAGACCATTCCCTTCGGTCGCGCCACCTTAGTCGTCGATCGGCATCAGAATCTCGCCAAAACCGCTACGGATGGCAGCGCAGTCCGGGCAGAGGCGTAGCGACGGCACGCCTGGCATCGCCTTGGCGCCGTTGACGATCATGAAGTCGTGGGCGGGATCGCCGCACGACGAGCAGCCGGCCGCGCTGCCGGTGGCCTCGATGTTTATCCGGGCGATTATGCCGAGCTGCGGCTCGACCCGATCGACCATCGAGAACCAGAGCTCCGTGTGCGGGACGATGCGCTGCATCTCCGCCTTGGCATCCGCCGGATAGCGGCGACGGAGCCATTCAAGCGCCACCGACCGCCGCATGTGGTCGTTCTGAACCAGCTGCCGATACAGCTGGACGAGCTGTGCGGTCGTCCGCCTAGGACTGGCCTGCATCGCGCGTTCGTAGTGCGCCAAGTTCACGGCGAACCGCAGGCCGCCGGTGTGGAATTCGCGGATCGTCGAGATGCAGTATGCGCGCAGCTCGTCGACCGTCGGGTCGTGGGTCACCGCTTCCATCTCGGCCAGATCATAATGCCACGGATTTACCGCAATATCGTTCCGAAAGATGTCCAGATAACCCGTGGTGCGGTAGGCCTCGGCGATTGCGTCGTCGTGCTGGGGCTGGGCCTGCACGAAGGCATCAAGGTCGTTGAAGTTCTCAATCGCCGGATCGAGCGCCCGCGCGACCTCCAGGATCCGGTTCTGCGCATTCTGCATCTCCGCGATCGGATTGGGGCGCGTCGCCCATGCCTCCAGCTCGCGCTCCCGCACAACCTCGAGCATGTCGGGCACCTCTACGAGGAGCGAGCTGACACGCAAGTCGTCGGGGCTGCAGTAATCTGGATCGTGGACGAGCAGGATACCCGCGGCCGCATACGCGCGGGCGACGAGCCGGGAGCAGAACATCTGCTTCGAGCGCGGCTTGGGTCCTCCGATCACGGTGCGCGCCGCTTCGATCTTGGAATAACGGGTGCCGATTTCCGACCTTGCGAACTCGATGATCGCCAGCAGCGCGAGGAGGTCGGGTGGTTGCCGCAGCCGGAGCACGATCACCGTATCCTCAGCCCCATAAAGTTCGCGCTGGATGTTACTCGCCTGCACCCCGCCATCGGTGGAGTCGATAGTCGACCCGTGCTGCACACAAATCATCGCGTGCGAGACCTCGCCTTTGGTGGCCCGGCGCACGACCTTGCCGACCTTTCCTGACGTCGCGGTCAGCACGATGTCGCCGGGTTGAAGGCGCTCGACCATCACGCGGAAAAGCGGTTGCTGCGTTTCGGCGCTCAGAGCGAAGGTCCTTTCATGTATTCATCGAATGACGCCAAGTTCTCGTCGGTCGGCACCTCGAGGTCGGGAATCGCCCGGATGTCGTCGGCGATGTCGCGACGGTTGACGTAGCCCATCACGTACTTGCCGTTGCCCAGCTCGTAGTCGAGCGCGCCGCACCATTGGTTGATGCGCCCGTAGCCCGGCGAGATTGCTAGCGACTTCGCCTTTCCGGGCACCTCGTGCTTGGCGAGCGAGATGCGCAGATACTCCATGCGCGCGAAAAGGATGTGGGTGCGCTTCAGGTCGTCGTGCAACGACTGGATGATCGACGGATCGGCGATGACCTCACGCACCATCGCCGCCCGGCGGATGTTGCCGTCATGGATGAAGCCCTGATTCACCTCCAGCGCCTCGAGCTTCATCTGCAGGCCGCCGTTGTCGTGCCACTTCACCATCTCTTTAGCCCGTTGGCGCCAGGTCCGCATCACTTCATATGCGGCGAAGATCCACATCTGCGACTGCGCGTTCAGGAACATGGCGTCGTCGATTGGTGTCCGGTCCTCCTCAAACAGGCGACGCATCACGCGCTGCTCCAGCCCGTTTAGGAAGTGGTCGACGATCGCCAGATTCTGTGCCTGCATCGACAGATACGGATCGCAGAACAGCGCCAGCCCTTGCAGCGCCGTCGGTATCTCCCAACCTTTGAGCGAGGCGATGTCCGCGTAGCGCGGACCATCGTCATGCTCGTCGGTTCGGTCGTAGTCGTCGTCAGCGTCCATCGTGTCGTGCCCGAAAAGGAATGCCGGTAGAGTGTGAAAGGTGGCGACCCGTACACGACATAGCAACCGGGCGCCTCAGCGCAGGTGCGAGCCCGGCGTCCCGTCCTCGTCCATGAAGAGCATGTGCGAGGGCAAAGGTCCTTTGCCTCTGGCACCCCCAATCGGGTTCCATGCAAGCGTCTCGCTCACTGCCGCGCTCTCCATGCGCGACGTGACCAGCTCGTTCATGAAGTAGTTGGAATAGACCATCCGCAATCCGGTTGCGCCCGGATCGAAGGACCGCATCTCGCGGGTGTTGAGCTGCAGACGCCGCCCGTCGGCGGTGTTGCCGCCTACCTCCTCGTATCCGACGTGGATGACGCCCGGGCGGTCGCCGGGCAGCTGCGCCGCCGCGCGCGACACGAGCCCGCGGAAATGCATCGACTTCCGACGCGCGGCCTCGTCCGACGTGCTGAGCCAGTGCACGAGGCTCACATGGTCGACCCAAGTCGCGTGCAGCGGCCGCCCTTCGCCTGGTTCCCAGTCGCCTTCCATCGTAAAGTCGGCCGCCGGGCTGTAGGTGCCGAGCAGCAGCTCCACCATCCGGCTCGAGCCGAAGTATATGTCGTCGTGCTGCAGGACGGCATGCAACGGTTCCCACATCACGTCGAGCACGACCCCATCGCCGCCGGCGTCATTCCACTCGAAGGGCTGATCGCCGGCGAGGAACGCGTCGACCTTCGCGACCAGATAGTCGTCGCCCAGCAAGTGGAGCTCTTCCCTGTAGCGCGCGAGGACGACGAGGGGACGACCAGCCGCGCGCGACATCACGTGCGCGCGCTCGGCGATACGCTGGCCTGCGAGGCGCTCGTCGCGACCATAATCGGAGCGGCCGGCGCGCTTGCACTCGATGGCCCAACGCGAGCGCGGGCGGTCGACATTTAGGTCGTGCGTCTTGGCGAGGCCGGGAGCCTCGGGGACAAACCCCACGTTGTCCCATCCGCGGCGGGCGTATGCTCCCGCGACGAGCAGTTCGTAGATGCCGTCGTCGGGCTGTGACAGGTTCTCGGTCATCATCCGGGCAGCCCGCTCCTCGGCGCCATCGATCCGTTCGAACTCGGGGATCAACTGCCCGATGCGACGCAGCAGCGGCGCGATCCGGTATCCCTCCGGCATGAAAAAGTCGGGACGCAGGCCGGGATCGCCGTAGCGCCGCGCCTGATGGAGATACCACGCGACGGTGTCGGCGGAATCGAACAGCGGGACGCGGCGCCCTTCGGCCCATTCGGCCTTTGCCGCCTGGAACATCGCATCGGTCGCTGCGGCACGCGCTGCCCAATCGGCGGCAGGCACCAGGCTTTCGAGCCAGTCGGCGCCGGCGAGCAGGTCTCTGTCAACCCAATTCTGCCCGCGGCGAGGTGCAAGCCACATTAGATCATTTTGGACGGGATCAGACATTTAACGCGCTTCTATTCTTACGTCGCTCACAATGGGGAGGATTCCGACGATTCACCAGCCGCGCCAGCAAAAGTTTCTGTCCGCCCCAAAGTATGGTCGACTCCTTGATCACCATGGCATTGCGTCCTCCAAATCAATTTTGGCTCTAAACGACCCGTGCAAAAACACTGCCATTGGCGGTCCTGGACGCCCCTGCGGGCAGTGCCCGCAGCTTCGGCCTGACGGCCGGGAGGGAAGGGGGGTGGGAAGAGAGTGACCGGACAAGGGGTTCGGTCGCAATCGATCCACCTAGGAGAACGTCCATGAACATCGGTG
>NZ_LSIA01000225.1:0-9577 GCF_001556015.1 Novosphingobium sp. CCH12-A3
TGCGGGTATAGGGCGACGTGACGATGAGCGCGGGCGCTTGCGTCCAGCTCGACGCGACCGCACTCGCCTGTTCGTGGCCGCGCTCCGTCAGTTCGATCGTCGCGAGATCATGGCACGGCACGCCGGCGTTGCCGGTGCTTTCCCCATGCCGGATGAAGATCGCTCGCATGGCTATTTCAGCAGATGGGCGGCGGCCCCCTGCCCTTTCAGCAGTTTGACCGCCGTTTTGTCGAAGGACACGAACGTCTCCCCGCCGTGGAATCGGCCGTCGAAAGCGATCACCCCGTCCGCAAAGTCGCCGCCCGCATCGAGGATAGCCAGGCCCGCTTCCACCGCAGGGCGATTGACGACGACGTTCTCCGCGTCGATCACGCCTCGGATCGCGGCGGCAATTTCGGGCCGGGTTTTCTTGTAGAGTCGTTCCAGAACCCAGGCGAGTTCGCACAGTGAATGCACGCTGATGGCAACGTGGCTTGCGCTTTCCATCGCTTCGACGGCGGCGAGGCCCTGCGCTTCGTCGTCCGCCAGCACCAGGCGCAGCAAGACGTTCGTGTCGGCCGTGATCTTCATTTACCGTCCAGACCGGCCACACCCGCAGCAGCGCCCGCTTCCGCAATAGCGTCGTTGATTTCCTCGATCGTGAACCGGGGACCGTCGCCCTTCCCCTTGAGCATCCCGTGCAGCGCCCGCCACGAACCCTTTGGCTGGTCCGCTTTCAGTTCCGCCCGCCCATCGGGCAGCAGGTCGAGCCTGATCTTGCCACCGGGCTGGATGCCGAGATGTTTCAGAATATCCTTCCGAAACGTCACCTGGCCCCGCGTGGTCACGCTTAATGTCGTCATGGTCATTACCTCCATATAAGGCAAGGTAATGCAGAAACGCATTATTTTCAAGGCCCAAATCCTGATAGCCAATAATAATAAGCGACTAAGCGATTAAGCGATTAAGCGCCTGCCGCTGGCGCGGCACCGTGGCTCTACTCGCTTCGCTCCCCAAGCCCGCAAGCGGTCTTGGCCCAAGGTAACGATCCACATGGCGGGGCGAGATCGCTGCGCGGATCTCGTGGGCGATGTGCCGGCGTGCGC
Organism: Novosphingobium sp. CCH12-A3; assembly: GCF_001556015.1. Lineage (NCBI taxonomy): Bacteria > Pseudomonadati > Pseudomonadota > Alphaproteobacteria > Sphingomonadales > Sphingomonadaceae > Novosphingobium > Novosphingobium sp. CCH12-A3. Next base: position 1,086 of record NZ_LSIA01000225.1, read on the forward strand.
CGGCGTCGATGTTTGTTTGAAGGGGGAAGGCGGTCCCGGCCGCCTCTCCCCCGCAACGGGATTAGACGGGGCCGTGCCTCGCTGCGCTGCGGCCGCTCCACCCCCGTCGAATCCCGCTGCCCCCCTCTCTCGCCGGCGTTCTTGGCCGTCCGTGTTCCGGCCGATGGCATGGCCATCGCCGGACAGGCGATTTGAAGGGAGTAAGGACGATGACCCACCAAACCCGTGAAAGCTGGCTCAATGCGGTGGCGCAGGGCGTGGCCCCGCTGTTCGAGGCGCTGGACGCCCCCCTGCCCGACCGCGTGCGCGTGGCGATCGGCTTCACCAGCAGAGGCGCGAAGGGCAAGGCGATCGGCGAGTGCTGGGACAACCGCTTGAGCGCGGACGGACATTTTGAAATCTTCATCCGCCCGGACCTGGCGCACGCGCCCGACGCGATGCCGGCGCAGATCGCGGCCATCCTCGCGCATGAGCTTGTCCATGCCGCAGTCGGCATCCCGGCAGGGCATGGGAAGGCGTTTAAACGAGTCGCCCTTGGGCTGGGCCTAGTCGGGCCGATGCGCGCCACCACCCCCGGCGAGGCGTTTCTTGCGGCCATCGCGCCGATCCTCGATGCCGCTGGCCCCCTCCCCCATGCCCGCCTCGACACGGACGGAGAGTCGACCGCGCCGAAGAAGCAGAAAGCCCGGATGCTCAAATGCGAGTGCGCGACGTGCGGCTATACCGTCAGGACCGCGCGCAAATGGCTTGAGCAGGCCGGAGCGCCGCTTTGCCCGATCGAGGATCACGGCCAGATGCAGCATGAACCGCTGGATGATGACAGCGAGGATGAAGGCGGCGACGCGGAAGCCTGACATACCAAGCGGATAAACCACTAAGCGACTAAGCGATTAATGGCGTGCCTTGCCTACTAAGCGACTAAGCGATATAGATCGCATAATCGCTTAGTAGGGAGCCATCATGCAAACTTGGGCTATCATCGCGCAGAAGGGCGGCCAGTCGAAGACGACCATCGCGACCGCCTTTGCCGTCGAGGCCGCCCGCGAAGGGGCGGCGGTCGTGATCCTCGATGCCGACGATCGGCAGGGGTCCGCGCTCTACTGGTCAGAGCGGCGGGATAGCGACGATGTCATGGTGAAGGATAGCAGCGTCGCAGGCCTGCCGCTGCATGTCTCACGCGGCCGCGATAGCGGCAAGGTGGACCTTATCATCATCGACACGCCGGCGAACTCGAAGGACATCGCCATGCTCGCGGCCGAACAGGCCGATTTCGTGGTGATCCCGGTCGCGCCGCGCGGCCTCGACGTTCATTCGGTCCTCCAAACCGTCAAGCAGGTGCAGCAGGCGGGAACGCCGTTCGCCGTGATCCTGACGCAAGTGCCGCACCAGGGCGGGGAGGGGGACGAGGCGCGCGCCGGCTTCGCCGCCAAGGGCGTTGCCGTGTTCGATAGCGTGCTGCATTTCCGCAAGGACTTCTACAAAGCGACGCCGATCGGCAAGACCGCGATCGAGCTGGACCCTGACAGCAAGGCGGCAGCAGAGTTGCGCGCGGCTTACGCCGAAGCTAAGCGACTAAGCGGTTATGCGAATAAGCCACTAAGCGAGGTTGCGTAATGGCCAAGAAATCGTCTGCCCTGGCCGGGATTTTCGATGATCCGGAAACCGAGGTTGCGCCGCCGCCTGTGCCCCAGGCCGCGACTGAAGCGATAGCGCCGTCGACGCCGGCAGCAGCGCCATCTTCCAAACCGACGAGGGCAGAGGCGGTCCCAAAGCAACGGGGCAGGGGAGGGCAGGGGGCGCGCAGCGATCCCGGCGAAAGCCCGGCGCGGCGCAGCAGCCACCCCGGCAAGAAGCCCGTGCTGATCCATATCCCCGAGGACATGCACCGCACCTTGCGGCAATTGAGCGTCGAGGAAGGGGGCGAGCCGCTGACCGTCATCACCGAGCGGCTCTTGCGGCAATATCTCGTGACGCGCGGGCATACCCGGTTCGCCCCGTGAGCAAGCGCCGCGATCCCAATCCCACGTTCGACTTGTTCATTCCGCTGATGAACGACCTCCCGCTGAAGGATCAGCGGGAGGTGATGGAGCGCCCGTTTTTCTCGCTCCAGAAACGTAAGCGCCTCAAGCCGATCGAATATCGCAGCCCGGACGGCGAGGCGTGGGTGAAGGTCGAGGCGATGCCCGCCTACGGCATGGCGACGATATGGGACGCCGACATATTGATTTGGGCCGCGTCGGTCCTCAACCGGATGAAGGAGCAGGGCGTCAACGATCTGCCCCGGACGCTGACCACGACGACCTACGACCTGTTGCGGGCGATCCGGCGCGGGACGGGCGGGCGCGACTATACCGAGCTGCAGGCGGCTTTGTCGCGCCTGGAGACGACTTCCATTCGCACGTCGCTGCGCGCGCCCAAGCGCCGCACCGAAGCGCAATTCGGGTGGCTGGACGGGTGGAGCCTGGAGGTCGATCCCGCGACAGAGCAACCGCGCGGGATGACCATCACCCTGTCGAACTGGGTCTATGAGGGGATTGTCAGCGAGCGGTCGCTTCTCACCATGCACGTCGATTATTTCCTGCTGACAGGCGGGCTTGAGCGGGCAGTGTATCGTATCGCGCGCAAGCACGCCGGCAGTCAGCGGGGCGGATGGACGTGCCGCGTCGAACTGCTGCGAGAGAAGGCCGGGAGTGACGCCCAGCCCAAGGAGTTCAACCGCATGTTGCGGAAGATCATCGAGGCCGACCAACTCCCCGAATACACCATGACCATGACCAAGACGGTCGAGGGCGCGCCGGCAGTACTGTTCGAGCTGCGCGGCGCGGCCGAGGCAGCCGAGCTGCACGCTAGACTAGAGGCCGAACGCGAGCGCCATGAGCGTTACGAGGCCGATCGCCGCCGCGCCGGGGAAGTGGACGATCTTATGGACCGCCTCGCGCGGGGCGGGGCACGCTAACTATGGGGTCAGTTCCGGTAGAGGGCGAAATGACACCCTAAGCGCCGCCAGCGCAAATCAGGCCGCCACGGCAAGGCGCACGCCGAATGCCTTCATCACGCGCAGAAGCGTACCGAGCGTCGGATTGCCGTTGTCGCTGAATGCCCTGTAAAGGGCTTCCCGGCTGATCCCGGTTTCGCGGGCTAGCGCCGACATCCCATGCGAGCGCGCGACGGTGCTGAGGGCACGCAGCAGTTCCTCGGTGGTGCCATCCTCAAGGTAGGCGTCGAGATACGCCGCGATATCCGCCGGGGTGTTCAGTGCCTCGGCCGCATCCCAGGGCTTGGTTTCGAGTGTCATCGTCAAACCTCCTTCGCCATGGCCTTCGCCCGATCGATGTCCCGTTCCTGCGAGCCCTTGTCGCCGCCGCACAACAGGATCACCACGACATCGCCGCGCCGGGTGTAGTAGACCCGGTATCCCGGCCCGAAGGTAAAGCGTAGTTCGCTCACCCCGTCGCCGACAGACTTGGCGTCGCCAAAGTTGCCCTGAGCGATACGGTCGATCCGTTTGGCGATCCGCGCCCGCGCCTGAGCATCCCGCAGCGCCGTGAGCCAGTCGATGAACTCGGCGGTGCGGAGGACTTCGATCATGCCAAGTATAATGCACAGACTAGGACGGCATGTCAACTATATACTACAATGCCGATCCGTCTCGGTGGCGGCGCACAATCGCTGTGACCGTGTTCTTGCTGATCCCGAGATCGCGTGCAATCCAACGATAGCTGCGCCCGGCTTCTATCGCCTCGATGACCCTGGGGGTCAATCGATCCGATTTCGGACGGTCTCCAGGTTGACGGCCCAGTTTGCGTCCGCGCGAGCGGGCTGCGGCCAAGCCGGATTTGACCCGTTCGCTGAGCAAGTCCCTCTCGAACTGGGCGATGCCCGCGAGCAAGGTCGCCATCATCCGTCCATGCGGGGTATTGAGCTCGAAGGTCATGCCGCTCATGGCGACGACCGAAACTCTCCACCCCGCAAGGACGTTGAGCGTATCGAGCAGGTCCTGTGTCGAGCGCCCCCAGCGGCTAAGTTCGGTGACCAGAATGGCATCGATCTTTCGGGCCTGCGCCAATTGCATGACCTGCTTGCGGGCGGAGTGACCGGCTTTCATACCGGAAGCCGTTTCAGTGAACGTGGCGATCACCTCAAACCCGCCGCGCTCGGCGAAACCGGTCAGGTCGAGAAGTTGGCGCTCGCACGACTGGTCCGAGGTTGAAACCCGGGCGTAAATGGCGGCGCGTTGTCCCAATTGAACCCTTCCGGATTTCCGGCTTGCAAAGCCGCAGAAATGCTGGTCCGAACTCCGTCTCAAACAGACTAATGATCAAATGGGACAGATGCAATGACCCGGCGCACTATTCTCACCGACCGCCAGCGATCTGCTCTCTTTGCCCTGCCGACTGATGATGCACAGTTGCTACGGCACTATATGCTGGCCGATGATGACTTCGGTCACATCAACGAGCGCCGCAGACCAGCAAATCGTATCGGTTTTGCATTACAGTTGTGCGCCCTCCGCTTTCCCGGTCGATTGCTGAACCCAGGCGAAGTCATTCCCCAACCGGTGCTTGCATTCATCGGCGCCCAATTGGGCGTCCCGGCAGATGCGTTGCTGACCTACGCGGCGCGTCGGCAGACGCGCCAGCAGCATATGGACGCGCTGCGCCGGATTTACGGCTACAAGATGTTTACCGGGCGGTATGCTCGGGATTTCAAGGAGTGGTTGTCGCGGGAGGCGGAAGAGGCGCGGTCCAGCGAGGACATCGTCAGGCGTTTCGTGGCTCATTGCCGGGAGACCCAGACCATCCTGCCAGCGATCACGACGATCGAGCGGTTGTGTGCCGATGCGCTGGTTGCCGCCGAGCGGCGTATTGAAACGCGCATCGCTCGCCGGATCGACGGTGAAATGCGCAAGCGAATGGTCGCATTGCTGACGGAAACGATGCCGGGCAACATCAGTCGCCTCGTGTGGCTGCGCAAATTCGAGGTTGGCAACAAATCCACGGCGGCGAGCCGCTTGCTCGACCGCCTCGAGTTTCTTCAGGGCCTCAATCTGCCGACGGCCGTGCTGAAAGGCGTGCCCGTGCACAGGATCACGCGGTTGCGCCGGCAGGGGGAGCGCTATTTCACCGACGGGCTACGCGATATCACGTCGGATCGGCGCATTGCCGTCCTTGCCTGCTGCTGCGTCGAATGGGAAGCTGCCATCGCCGATGCCGTGATTGAGACCCATGACCGGATTGTTGGCAAGACCTGGCGCGAGGCGAAACAACTCCACGAAACCCGAATTGGCGATGCTCGTTCAGCGGTGACGGCCACGTTGCGCGGATTTACCGCCATCGGCACCGCAATGATCACGGCGCGCAATGATGGCGTGCCGGTCGAGACAGTGCTTGGCCGGATACCGGAATGGGACCAGCTCGATCAGTTGGTAGCGACCGCCGCGCGGTTGAGCTCCACCATGGCTGATGAACCGCTGGTCCATGTCGGAATGGGCTACCACCGGTTCCGGCGATATGTGCCGCGCATGTTACGCTGCCTCAGGATCGAGTGCGCGCCAGTTGCCAAGCCCCTGCTGGCAGCCGCCATGAAAATCAGGGATAATAGGCCGCCGGACGCAGCGGATTCGGATTTCCTGAGGCCCAGTTCCAAATGGCTTCGCCATCTCAGGAACCAGGAGCGGAACGATAACCGCTTCTGGGAGGTCTCGGTCTTGTTCCATCTTCGCGATGCTTTCCGCGCTGGTGACATGTGGCTGGAGCATTCGCGGCGCTACGGCGACATGAAGCAAGTGTTGGTGCCGATGGCTGCCGCCCAGCAGGAAATGACCCAACTGGCCATGCCGGTCGATCCGCACACATGGCTTGCCGATCGCAAGGCGAGATTGTCGGCCGGACTGAAGCGCCTTGCCGCAGCCGCCCGCAATGGAACCATTCCCCACGGCAGCATCGAAAATGGCACGCTCCGTATCGACCGGCTGACAGCCGATGTACCTGATGAGGCCCACGAGCTGATCCTCGATCTTTACCGCCGGATGCCATCGGCACGGATCACTGACATCCTGTTGGAGGTCGACGCTGTTACCGGTTTTTCTGAAGCTTTCACGCACCTGCGAACGGGCGCGCCGTGCGAGGACAGGATCGGTTTGCTCAACGTTCTGTTGGCGGAAGGACTCAATCTGGGCCTGCGCAAAATGGCAGAAGCCTCGAACACCCACGATTACTGGCAGTTGTCGCGCCTGGCGCGCTGGTACGTCGAGAGCGAGGCCATGGATCAGGCCCTGGCGACGGTGGTGGCTGCGCAGGGAAAGCTGGACATGGCCCGCCATTGGGGGGTTGGCACTACCGCCTCGAGCGATGGTCAGTTCTTTCCCGCGGCTCGGCAGGGAGAGGCGATGAACGCAGTCAACGCGAAGTATGGCAATGATCCCGGCACAAAGAGCTACAGCTCGGTGAACGACCAGTATGCACCGTTCGCATCGCGCCTCATCCCGGTGACGGCGAGCGAGGCACCCTACATCCTCAGTGGCCTGCTGGCCAATGAGGCGGGCAGGCAGATCCGCGAACAATATGCCGACACGGCAGGCTACACCGATCACGTCTTTGGCATGAGCGGTCTGCTCGATCGCCGCCTCGTCCTGCGCATCCGCGATCTGCCATCGAAGCGGTTTTACGTGTTTGATCCCGCCGCTACTCCGACCGAACTGCGCAAGCTGGTGGCGGGCAAGGTCCGGGAAGATATCATCGTCGCCAACTGGCCGGACCTGTTTCGTGCTATCGCCACCGTGAACTCGGGCCGGATCGAACCCCACCAGATGCTGCGCAAGCTTGCCGGCTATCCACGCCAGAGCAATCTGGCGGTGGCCTTGCGCGAAGTTGGCCGGATCGAGCGCACGCTGTTTCTCATCGACTGGATCCTCGATGCCGACATGCAGCGTCGCGCCCAGATCGGGCTCAACAAGGGCGAGGCGCATCATGCCTTGAAGAATGCGCTGCGGATTGGCCGCCAGGGCGAAATCCGGGATCACACCAGCGAGGGGCAGCACTTCCGGATCGCCGGGCTCAATCTGCTGGCCGTCATCGTGATATTCTGGAATACCTTGCACCTGCACGAGGCCGTTGAAGCTCGGCGCCGGGATGGCCTCGATGTGCCTCCCGAATTGCTTGCCCACATCTCACCATTGGGCTGGGCGCACATTCTGCTGACCGGTGAATATCTCTGGCCCAAGGATGCTGAGCCGGTGTAGGCAAGATCGGATTGTGAGTATCGTCAAGGCATTGCGATGGCAAAGACAGCGACAAAACTGCCCAGCGACAGAGTGATACGCGCCCTGCTGGCCAAACACGATTGCCCGGTTGGCTATCACGAGGTTCGCACCCGACTGTTGGGCGCCATCGCCAGTCCCGATCCTGACGTGAAGCCCATGACGGTGATCGCCGACCTTTGGGGCGGGGAATTGCCCGAGTTCGACAGTATGGAAGACGCCAATGAACTGCTTGGCACACTCGTGATGGCGCTATGGAACGAACTGGCAGCGCACCAGGATCCCAAGACACCATTCAAGGCCATGCCGGTGCCGATGGAGCCGACCGCGGCCAATCTCGGCAATCTTGGTCTGGTGCGCGGTCAGGAGGCAGAAGGGTTTGTCGAAGGGCTGTTCAACGGCGCCAAAGAATCTGGCCTTCCCGAACGGGCACACGAAGCCGTCACGCATTTAGGCGAAATCAGGGCCGTGATGCTTGGTGTCGCCGACCTTATCGAACGCACCGCTGGCGAGCCTGAGGACCGCGCGCAAATCAAGGAAACTATCCAGCATTTGCGCACCATGACTGAGATCATGGAGACCGAAATCCACGCCGCCGTTCTCGCCTGCGTGCGTGTGCGGCAGCAGGGCCTTCCCGGCCTTACCGCGCCGTGGCCAACCCGCCATTGAAACCCACGCAGGAAATGGACGCCGAGCAACGGCTGCGCGAGAAATTGCGCAAAATCGAGGCCCTGTTTGCTGGGGCGGCAACCGCCGGTGAAAAAGCCGCAGCGGGCGCCGCCGCTGAGCGCATACGGCGCCAATTTTCTGACACCAAATCGCGAGAAAAGGCCGAAGAGTTCAAATTTTCCATTCCAGACCCGTGGCCGCGCCAATTGTTCACCGCGCTATGTCGCCGTTATGGGCTGCGTCCGTTCCGCTACACGCGCATGCACCGCCAGACGGTCATGGTTCACGCCCCCGCCAGCTTCATCAACAACACACTGTGGCCGGAATTTCAGGAATTGAGCGACGCGCTCAGCGCCCACCTGATGATCATCACGGAACGGATCATCCGCGAGGAGGTTTATGCCACTACCGGGGAGGCCGACGAAATCCCCGAGCCAGCACGTCTGCGATGACAATTGCGTTTGACAATTCGTTTAGGGTGTCATTTCGCCCCCTACCGGAACTGACCCCCTCTTGGCCGTTAGCTTTGCTCCGTAGCGCAAGACGGTGCGCGCGTCGCGCCAGC
>NZ_LSIA01000226.1:0-22194 GCF_001556015.1 Novosphingobium sp. CCH12-A3
ACGCTCACGACCCGCATCATCCCTGCATGCATGTGGTAGAGGAGATGGCAGTGGAAGGCCCAGTCCCCGACCGCGTCGGCGGTGAAGTCCCAGCTCACCTTGCCGCCGGGCTGGACGATGACGGTGTGCTTGCGCGGCGCATGGTCGCCATGCCCGGTCACCAGCTCGAAGAAATGGCCGTGGATGTGGATCGGATGCCCCATCATCGTGTCGTTGATGAGATTGACGCGCACCCGCTCGCCTTCGATGAACGGGATCGGCTCGTGATGGTCCGACATTTTCTCGCCGTCGAACGACCACATGAACCGCTCCATGTTGCCGGTGAGGTGGATGTCGATGCTGCGGCTCGGCGCGCGCACGTCTGGATTGCGCTCGAGCGCCATCAGATCCTTGTAGACGAGCACCTTGTGGCCGACGTCGGTGAGGCCCTGGCCGGGCTCGCCGGTGCGGTCGACGGGCATCGGCGAGATGGTCTGGACGCTCGGATCGCGCTTCACCTGCGGCGCGTTCGAGAAGTCGCGCATCTTCATCGAGCCCATCGCGTGCCCGCCATGATCCATGCCCGCCATCTGGCCATCGGCGCCCATCGCGCCGTGGTCCATGCCGGCCATCGATCCATGATCCATCCCCGAATGATCCATGCCCGCCATGGCGCTGTTGTCCATGGTCGCCATCGCTGCCGCCGCGCCGGTCGCGAGGCGCGCGGACGCGTTCTTCTCGGCCGTCGGATCGACGCCCCGCATAGCGCCGCCCGACATGTCCATGCCTTCCATGCCCGGCATCGAGGACATGTCCATGCCCATGTCCTTCATGTCGGCGAGCGGCCGTTTGCGTAAGGGGGGAACCTCGCCGGCCATGCCGGCCCTCGGCGCGAGCGTGGCACGCGCCATGCCCGAGCGGTCGATCGCCTCGCCGACAAGGGTGTAGGCCTTGTCATCGCCTGGGCTGACAACGACGTCGTAGGTCTCGGCAACACCAATCTGGAACTCGTCGACGGTGACCGGCACCACATTCTGCCCGTCGGCCTGGACGATGGTCAGCGGCAGGCCGGGGATGCGGACGTTGAAGGTGGTCATCGCCGACGCATTGATGACCCGCAGCCGCACCCGTTCGCCCGGGGTGAAGAGCGCGGTCCAGTTGTCCATCGGACCATGGCCGTTGACGAGATAGGTGTAGGTGGATCCGGTCACATCGGAGATGTCGGCCGGGTCCATCCGCATCTGGCCCCAGTCGAGCCGGTCCTTGAGCGGCTGATCCTTGCCCGACAGGAGCCCGGCCAGGGTCTGGCGCTGGAAATTGAAATGGCCGGGGTTGACCTTGAGGCGCCGGAAGATCGCCTGCGGCGAGAGCGCGCTGTGATCGGCGAGCACGATGACATGCTCGCGGTCATAGGCGACCGGATCGGCACCGGCGGGATCGATGATGATCGGGCCGTAATGGCCTTCCTGTTCCTGCAGGCCTGAATGGCTGTGGTACCAGTAGGTGCCGCTTTGCACGACGGAGAACTGGTAGAGGTAGTTCGAGCCCGGCTTGATGCCCGGAAAAGACACGCCCGGCACACCGTCCATATTGGCCGGCAGGATCAGCCCGTGCCAGTGGATCGAGCTGTCCTCCTCCAGCTGATTGATGACGTTGAGCCGCACGCGCTGGCCCTCGCGCAGCCGGATCAGCGGGGCGGGGACCGTGCCGTTGAGGCCGATTGCCCGGAACTTGCGCCCGTCGATGGTCATCGACTGCCGGGCGATGGTGAGCGTGATGTCTTCGCCCGACACGGTCGGCAGCGTCGGTCGCATCCCCGGCGAGATCGTCTGCGCCCAGGCCGGCAGCCAGGCTGACAATGCTGCGCCGCCGCCGGCGAGGGCCGCGCCGCGGAGGAACTGGCGGCGGTCGAGAGCAGAAATCATTCGGTTGTCTCAGCTTTAAGAAAGAGGGCGGACCTATTGGAAATACGCAGCGTGGCCTCATCCCCCTCAAACTTTCTTCAACATTTCCGCGAGGCGTGCGCGGGCGCGGTAGAGGCGGGTCTCGACTGCCTTCTGGCTGATGCCGAGAATCTCGGCGGTTTCGGCTTCCGATTTCTCGTCGATCGTCCGCAGGATGAGCGTGTCCTTGAGAGAGGCGGGCAGGGCGGCGATCGCTTTCATCGCCTCTGCCAGTTGCTGCTCGGCGCCGATTGCCTGGTCGGGTAGCGGCGCCTCATCGGCGACGTCATCCGCCTCGCCCAGCGGCAGGGCCATGGAGAAGAAGTTCCGGACCGCGCGCCGGCGCCGCCAGTCATGGCATTTGTTGATGACGATCCGGGACATCCAGACCGGAAAAGGTCGCGCAGCGTCATAGCGGTTGAGTGCGGCAAAGGCCGCGACGAAGCTCGCCTGGGTGACATCTAAGGCCTCATCCATAGATCCGACATGGCTGCGCACGAGCCGGTGAACCCAACCTTGATGCCGCCGGACCAGTTCGCCATAAGCCGCTTGCCGCCCGCCAAGCGCCAAAGCCGCGAGCTCCCCGTCCGAGCAGTCGGGGAGGCTCGCGGTCATTTGGACTTGGCCGTCAGCGCTTTCACGACGGCGTCGTCGAACTTCTCGGTCTGATCGGGACGCAGCACGGCCCGCATTGCGAAGATGTGCTCGAGCGTTTCCTTCTGCAGGGCCCCCATGGCCTGGTGCGAGCGATCCACCGCCGCTGCGACTTGCGGGCCATAGCCATGCTCCGCTTCGATCGCCTCCGCGAGGCGCGCATTGTCGGCGCGCAGTTCGGCCTCCAGCGCTTGACGCCGTAAGGCGTAGTTCTTCTCGATTGTCTCGAGCCGGCTGTGTTGCGCGGAATCCAGCTTCAGATCGCGATGGAGCAGCTCGTGCAGCTCATTTTCGACCGGGCGTACTGGAACCACATAGACGCGGCCGATGACAACGCCAGCGATCGCCGCGGCAAAGGTCAGCAGGACGAGGAGCAGGAGCCGGCGGTCGCGCATCATTGTGAACTCAGCAGCGTCGAAGGAGCGAGCGCGAGCCGCGCGTCAAAGGGCGATATCGGCCCGGCTTCGGTCGACCGCACAGGCACGGCCGAGCCGGCAATTCCCAGGAACAAGGCTGCTGCCGCGGCGATACCGAAGGTCGTGGCGCTCAGGCGCGGCATGGCCTGGAGCCGGGCGATCTCGGCCATGACGCGGCTGTCCAGCCCGGCAAGCCGGGGATCGAGGGGGGCTTCCCGCAACCGGCTGAGCATGTCGTCGAGGTGGTCCATGATGTTTCTCCGTCTTCTCTTCTCAATACGCAGGGTGGTCTTCTAACCCTTGTCCGGGAACAAAAAGAAAATTGCGAGGGGTGCAGGTCGCGGCTGCGTATTCTCTCATGTCACTGACAGGAGAATGTCCAAATGCGCTTCTTTTCGCCGCTCGCAGCCATCGCCGCCGTCGGCCTGAGTGTTTCTGCTCCGGCCTACGCCCATCCCAAGCTCGTGTCCTCGACGCCCGCCGCCAACGCCAGCGTCCCGGCGCCGTCGCGTATAACGCTCACCTTCAGTGAAGGTCTGATGCCGAAGCTGTCGGGCGCCGAGATCGTGATGACCGGCATGCCCGGCATGCCCAACCACCGCATGGCGGTAACCGGCTTCAAGACGTCCGTCGAAGGCGACAAGACGCTCGTGCTGACGCTCGCCAAGCCGCTCATGGCGGGCAGCTATCAGGTCGCCTGGCACGTCGTCTCGACCGACACGCACCGCATCCAGGGCAATCTCGCCTTTACCGTCAAGTGACGCCATGAACGACGTGGCACTCGTCGCCGTCCGCTGGGCGCTCTACGTCGATCTCGGCCTGCTGTTCGGCCTGCCGCTGTTCGCGCTCTATGCGCCCGGCGGCGGCCGGATGGTGCAGCGGCATCTGCCGATGGCGGCAATGGTGGCCGGTCTCGCCTGTCTCGCCCTCCTGCTGTCGGCGCTGGGGTTCGCGTTGCAGGCTGCGGCGATGACCGGGCTGCCACTCGCCCAGCCTGATCTTTCCATGGTCGCAGAGCTGTTCAACGGCACTTCCATGGGAACGGCGCTGAAGGCGCGCCTCGTCGCGCTCCTCGTTCTTCTGCTCTGCATCCCCTTCTATCGCCGGCAATCCCGTCCTGCCTTCATCGCCTCCACTCTGGCGGGCGCGGTCGCGCTCGCGACCCTCGCCTGGAGCGGGCATGGCGCGGCCGGCGAAGGCGAGGCGGGCTGGCTGCAACTGCTGGCCGATCTCATCCATCTGCTCGCCGCCGGCGCCTGGGTCGGCGCGCTTGCCGCCTTCCTCGCGCTGGTTCTTCCCAGGCTCGCAACCGATGATGTCGCCGCTGAAGACATGGACCAGGTCACACTGGCCGAGGAAGCCCTGCGGGGTTTCTCCCTCGTCGGCACGATCATCGTCGCCCTGCTGATCCTGACCGGGACGGTGAACGGCTGGTTTCTGGTCGGCCCGGGCAACATCGCCTCGCTCGGTCAGTCGAGCTACGGCCTGCTGCTCATCGCCAAGCTGGTGCTGTTTGGGGGCATGCTGGGCCTTGCCGCGCTCAACCGCTACCGCCTGACCCCGGCACTGGCACAGGCGATCGAGGAAGAGGACGCGCCACGGGCGCAGGCGCTGTTGCGCGCGAGCCTCTTCGTCGAAGGCGGGCTTGCGATCGTCATTCTCGGGCTCGTCGCCTGGCTGGGGACACTATCGCCGCCCATGTCGATGTAGCTTATCGTTTCGGACGCCTCGCGTTGGGAGAAGCCAATGCAATCCTACACCCCGCCGCTCGGGACCGGATCGACGAAAGACTATGATCGCGCGATCCGCCTGTGGACGCGGGAGAAGCGGTGGCGTGCCGCCATGCTCGCCGCCCTGGCGCCCAAAGCCGGTGAGACGGTCGTCGACGTCGGCTGTGGCACCGGCAGCTTCGCGCTGATGCTCAAGCAAGCCGAGCCCAGGACGCAGGTGATCGGTCTCGATCCCGATGCCGAGGCGCTCGACATCGCGCGGCACAAGGCCGCTGCGCGGCAGGCCGATATCGACTGGCGTCAGGGATTTGCCAGGGACGTGGCCCCGGGCACCGCCGACGCTGTCGTATCGAGTCTCGTGCTGCATCAGATGCCGGTCAGGGAGAAGGCGGCAACCCTGCGCGCCATGTTCGCCATGCTGCGCCCGGGTGGCCGCCTGGTGATCGCAGATTATGGCCGCCAGCACGGTCTCATGCGGCTCGCCTTTCGCCTGACCGTGCAGCGACTCGATGGCATCGATGATACCCGACCCAACGCCGACGGCGTGCTCCCCGGCCTGATCGCGGCGGCCGGCTTCAGGCATGTGGCCGAGACGTTTCGGCTCTTGACCATCACCGGCGCGATCGAATTGCTTACCGCGCATCGACCGGCGCAGGCCCAGGGCCTTACGGTTGCGAACGACCTTGGCTGATCCCGGCCGAGCGACCGGGTACGCCGATTTGGCCGCTTAGGCGATTACGTATTGACCCTGACACGGTGTCAGACCCTAGATCGTCAGGCGTCGAAAGGAGCAAGGCGATGAACGAGACACATGGAGCGGCGCATGGCGGCGGTTGCTGCGGCGGCCACGGCGGCGCGAAAGCGGCGACCGGCATCAAGGACCCGGTCTGTGGCATGACCGTCGATCCGGCGACCACCGCGCACCATGCCGATCATGGCGGTGAACGCTATCATTTCTGCAGCGCGGGCTGCCGGGCAAAGTTCATCGCCGATCCCGAGCGCTATCTCGGCCCGCCGGCACCGCCGTTCGCAGCGCCCGTGGGCACGATCTGGACCTGCCCTATGCATCCCGAGATCCGGCAGGACCATCCCGGGTCCTGTCCGATCTGCGGCATGGCGCTCGAACCCGCGACCGTGACCGCCGACAGCGGTCCCAGCCACGAGCTGGTCGATTTCACGCGCCGCTTCTGGGTCGGCCTGGTGCTGGCCCTGCCGGTGCTGATCCTCGAGATGGGCGCGCATCTCTTTCCCGTGATCCATCGCCTCGTACCGATGTCGATCTCGGTATGGATCCAGTTCGTGTTGGCGACACCCGTCGTGCTCTGGGCGGGCTGGCCCTTCTTCGAGCGTGGCTGGGCCTCGCTCAAGACCCGCAACCTCAACATGTTCACCCTGATCGCGATGGGCACCGGAGTCGCGTGGATCTACAGCGTCGTCGCGACGCTCGCGCCTCAGGTGTTCCCGCCGGCCTTCCGCGGTGAAGACGGCATGGTCGCGGTCTATTTCGAGGCGGCGGCGGTGATCACTGTCCTCGTGCTGCTCGGCCAGGTGCTCGAACTGCGCGCGCGTGAGCGAACCTCGGGCGCGATCAAGGCGCTGCTCAATCTCGCGCCCAAGACCGCGCGCCGCATCGGTTCCGATGGCAACGAAGAGGAAATCAGCCTCGATCTGGTCGCGGTCGGCGACCGCCTGCGCGTGCGGCCCGGCGAGAAGGTGCCGGTCGATGGCGTGGTCGAGGACGGCCGTTCCTCGCTTGACGAGTCGATGGTCACCGGTGAGTCCATGCCCGTCACCAAGGCCAAGGCCGACACGGTGATCGGCGGCACGCTCAACCAGACCGGCGCGCTCGTTATCGTCGCCGACAAGGTTGGCCGGGACACCATGCTCGCGCGCATCGTCCAGATGGTCGCCGAGGCGCAGCGCTCGCGCGCGCCGATCCAGCGCATGGCCGATCAGGTGTCGGGCTGGTTCGTGCCCGTGGTCATCGCGGTCGCGGTGGTCGCATTCATCGCCTGGGGCATCTGGGGCCCCGAGCCGCGCTTCGCCTACGGGCTGGTTGCGGCGGTCGCCGTGCTGATCATCGCCTGTCCCTGCGCACTGGGTCTCGCCACGCCGATGTCGATCATGGTCGGGGTTGGCCGCGGCGCCGGGCTCGGCGTCCTCATCAAGAATGCCGAAGCGCTCGAGCATATGGAAAAAGTCGACACGCTCGTCGTCGACAAGACCGGCACGCTGACCGAAGGCCGGCCTGCCGTCACCCAGATCGTGCCGGCGCCCGGCTTCGACGAAGCCGAACTGCTGCGGCTTGCCGCCTCGGTCGAGCGGGCCTCCGAGCATCCGCTCGCGCTGGCGATCGTCGAGGCCGCCAAGGATCGCGGCATCCCCACGAGCGACGTCACCGACTTCGATTCCCCCACCGGACGCGGCGCGCTCGGCACCGTCGACGGCCGCCGGATCGTGCTCGGTAATGCGCGGTTCCTCTCGGAAGAGGGCATAGCAACCGACGCGCTGGCGGAGCAGGCCGACGCCCTGCGCCGGGATGGCGCCACCGCGATCTTCATCGGCGTCGACGGCACCGTCGGCGGCGCCTTTGCAATCGCCGATCCCGTGAAGCAGACGACGCCGGAGGCCCTGGCCGCACTCAAGGCCGAAGGCATTCGCGTGGTGATGTTGACCGGCGACAACCGCACCACAGCAGAGGCGGTGGCAAGGCGGCTCGGCATTGACGATGTCGAAGCCGAGGTACTGCCCGACCAGAAGAGTGCCGTCGTCGCGCGGTTGAAAAGCGAGGGGCGCGTGGTGGCGATGGCCGGCGACGGGGTCAACGACGCCCCCGCACTGGCTGCCGCCGATGTCGGTATTGCCATGGGCTCGGGCACCGACGTCGCGATCGAGAGCGCGGGCGTGACGCTGCTCAAGGGCGATCTCATGGGCATCGTGCGGGCACGGCGGCTGAGCCAGGCGACCATGTCCAACATCCGCCAGAACCTGGTCTTCGCCTTCATCTACAATGTCGCCGGGGTGCCGGTGGCGGCGGGCGCGCTCTATCCGCTGTTCGGCATCCTGCTCTCGCCGATCATCGCGGCCGCCGCCATGGCGCTCTCCTCGGTCAGCGTGGTCACCAACGCGCTGCGCCTCAACCGGAAAGCGCTGTGAACATCGGGGAGGCGTCGAAGCAAAGCGGGGTCTCGGAGCGGATGATCCGCCATTATGAGAAGATCGGCCTCATCCCGGCGCCGCCGCGCCGGGGAGCGGGTTATCGCGACTATGGCGAGAGTGACCTCCATCGCCTGCGGTTCATCGCCAATGCCCGCGATCTCGGTTTTCCGATCGAGGAGATCCGGACCCTGCTCGGCCTGTGGGCCGACACGGGCCGCAGCAGCGCCGATGTAAAGCGGGTCGCGTTGGCGCGGGCGGAGGAATTGCAGCGCAAGGCCGAAGCGCTGACGACCCTGCGCGAGACCCTCGTCGATCTCGCCGAGCGCTGTCATGGCGACGAGCGGCCAGATTGTCCCATCATCGCCGAACTGAGTCTCGACAGAAAATGTTAGCGCCGGCCGCCTCTCGGACCAGACCCGCTCTGGCGGCCGGGGTGCTGATCGCACTTGGCATTCTCACGACGGGCCTCGCGATATATTTCCTCGCAGTCCGCCCGCCACTGCTGGCGGAGGATCTTCGCCATATCGGCGGCAACCCGCAGACCCTTTCGCCGGTATTGCGGGACTGGTTCGGCGGGATAGCTGGCTCGCCCGTGCGACCGCACTGAGCCTCCTGATCGTATTTGGCCGCTTTTCATACAGCAATGTCGTGCTGAGCTCTGACTTCTGGGGCTGGCATATGCGAGGCAATCCCTCCGTAGGACTACGGAGTGCGCAGAGGCTTCCTGCGCTTCAGGGCTTGTTGCACCGCAGCAGGAGCGAAAATGTGCAGAGTCGAAGCAATATCCCTGACCCGTTGGACGGTCTGGCCACGACGCTGGATCGGTCGAGCTTCGCCGCCATCGCGCAGCTGACTTCAGGCCAGTCGCCCGCCACTTTGGCGCAGTCTTTTTCCGACTGGTGGACGCACATTCTCTGCTCGCCAGGCAGGCAGCTGCAGCTCGCCGCCAAGGGCGGGCGCAAGCTGATGCGGCTCGCCGACTATGCCATGCGCAGCGCATCCGGCAGCGATCCCGAGCCGGCGATCGATCCGCTGCCCCAGGATCGGCGCTTCGCCGACGCAGCCTGGAAGCGCCATCCGTTCGACCTGATCGAGCAGGCCTTCCTGCTCCAGCAGCAATGGTGGCATGCCGCGACGACCGGCGTGAGCGGCGTCACCGGGCACCACGAAGCGATCGTCGAGTTCGCGACCCGCCAGATGCTCGACATGGTGTCCCCGACCAATTTCATCCCGACCAACCCCGTGCTCCAGCAGCGCATCCTCGAAACCGGAGGACAATGCCTTGTCGAGGGTGCGCGATTTTTTTGCGACGACCTGGAACGCCTGGTACGCGGGGAGCCCGCAGCGGGCACGGAGGCCTATCGGGTCGGCGAGAAGGTCGCAGCCACGGCTGGCAAGGTCGTGTTTCGCAACAGGGTCATGGAACTGATCCAATATGCGCCCGCAACCGAGACGGTGCGTCCGGAGCCGATACTGATCGTGCCGGCATGGATCATGAAATATTACATCCTCGACCTGTCGCCGGAAAATTCGCTCATCCGCTGGCTGGTAGGGCAGGGCTACACCGTGTTCTGCATCTCCTGGCACAATCCCGACAGCGCCGACCGCGATCTCGACATGGAGGATTATCGCCTGCTTGGGCCGATGGCCGCCGTGGATGTCATCCAGGCGATTACCGGCACCGAGAAGATCCACGCGGCCGGCTATTGTATCGGCGGCACGCTGCTCGCCATCACCGCGGCCGCGATGGCGCGCGATGAAGATGAGCGTCTGGCGAGCGTCACGCTGTTCGCCGCCCAGACCGAGTTCAGCGAGCCGGGCGAACTTGGTCTGTTCATCGACGAGGCGGAGATCAACCTGATCGATGCGATGATGTGGGCGCGCGGCTTTCTCGACAGCAGCCATATGGGCGGCGCCTTCCAGATGCTGCGGTCCAACGATCTGCTCTGGTCGCGCATCCTCTCGACCTATCTCATGGGCGAGCGCGAGCCGATGACCGACCTCATGGCATGGAACGCCGACGGCACCCGCATGCCCTATGCCATGCACGCGCAATATCTTCGGCGCCTGTTCCTCGACAATGACCTGTCCGAAGGGCGCTACGAGGCCGGCGGCCACCCGGTCTCGCTCTCGGGGCTGCGCATGCCGATCTTCATGGTGGGCACGGAAACCGACCATGTCGCGCCGTGGCGCTCGACCCACAAGCTCCACATGCTGACGGGCGCGGAGATCCGCTTCGTGCTGACGAGCGGTGGCCACAATGCCGGGATCGTCTCCGAGCCCGGGCATCCTCATCGCCACTTTCGCGTCGCGACACGGATGCAGGATGGCCCGGCGCCAGGTCCCGATACCTGGCTGGAGCGGGCCGAGCTGCGCGAAGGGTCGTGGTGGCCGGAATGGAGTTCATGGCTTGGATCGCACTCGGGCAAGGCGGCCGCCCCACCGTCGATGGGCGCGCCCGAACGGAACTATCCGCCGCTCGGTGATGCCCCCGGGCGCTACGTGCTGGAGCGCTGAGCCATGGCCACCGCCAACCTCATCGAGAACCGCACGTTCGACGAGATCGCCGTCGGCGACACGGCCAGCCTCACCCGCACGCTGACCGCCGACGACATCCAGCTCTTCGCGGCGGTGTCAGGCGACGTGAATCCGGCGCATCTCGACCCTGTCTATGCCGAAACGGACATGTTCCACAGGGTCATCGCTCATGGCATGTGGGGCGCGGGGCTCATCTCGGCGATCCTGGGAACCGAGCTGCCAGGGCCCGGTGCGATCTATCTCGGCCAATCGCTTCGCTTCACCCGCCCGGTGGGCGTCGGCGACACCATCACGGCCTGCGTCACCGTCGCGCAGAAGCGCGCCGAGCATCATGTCATCGTTCTCGACTGCACCTGCGTGAACCAGAAGGGCGAGACCGTCATCAGCGGCCAGGCCGAGGTCAAGGCGCCCACCGAGAAAGTCAGCCGGCCTCGCATGCCGCTTCCCGACGTGCGGATCGCCAGCCATGACCGCTTCCGCCAGTTGATGGCGCGCGCCAAGGACGGATCTGCGTGCGTCACGGCCGTGGTCCATCCGTGCAGCGCCGACGCCATGCGCGCAGTGGCTGAGGCCGCCGACGCCGGCATCGTCGTTCCGATTCTCATCGGCCCTGCGGCGCGTATGACGAATGCGGCGAAGGACGCCGGTGTCGATATTGCGGCCTTCCGGGTGATCGACGTCCCGCACAGCCACGCCGCCGCCGCCGAAGCCGTCGCGCGCGTGCGGGCCGGCGAAGCCGCGCTGCTGATGAAGGGCTCGCTTCATACTGACGAGCTCATGGGCGCGGTCGTATCGTCCGACACGGGCCTTCGGACCGAACGCAGGATTAGCCACGCCTATGTGATGGACGTGCCCGGCTATCCGCACCCGCTCATCATCACCGACGCCGCGATCAACATCGAGCCGACGCTTGAGGACAAGGCCGACATCGCGCGCAACGCGATCGACCTTGCCCATGTGATCGGGATCGAACAACCCAGGGTCGCGATCCTCGCCGCCGTCGAAACGGTCAATCCGAAAATGCGCACCACATTGGATGCCGCGGCGCTCTGCAAGATGGCGGACCGGGGCCAGATCGAAGGCGCGCTGCTCGATGGCCCGCTCGCCCTCGATAATGCGATCAGCGAGGCGGCCGTGCGCGAGAAAAGTATCGTCTCGCCGGTCGCCGGCCAGGCGGACATCCTGCTGGTGCCCGATCTGGAGGCCGGCAACATGCTCGCAAAGCAGCTGACCTTCCTGGGCGGCGCCGATGCCGCAGGCGTGGTGCTCGGCGGGCGCGTTCCGATCATCCTCACCAGCCGGGCAGACAGCGTGCGCACGCGCCTCGCCTCCTGCGCGCTCGCGGTGCTGCTGGCGCGGGCTGCGACCAAGGCGGCTCCCGGCGTTGCGGGACAGCGCCGCGATGGCTGAAATCCTGTGCCTCAACGCCGGTTCGTCGAGCCTTAAGTTCGCGCTCTACGCCGAGCCGGGCACTGATGAGCCCTCTTTGCTGGCGAGCGGCAAGATCGAGAATATCGGCCTTGAGCCGCACCTGATCGCGCGCGATGCGAAGGGGGATGTCCTTGCCGAGCGGCGCTGGACGAAAGACGGCACGATCACGCACGAGACGCTGCTCGAGGATTTGCTGCGGGAGATCGAAGCCTCGGTCGGCGACGATCTGATCGCGGTCGGCCATCGGATCGTTCATGGCGGCACCGACTATTCAGCGCCGGCGCGGGTCGACGCGCCACTCCTCGCCGCGCTCGAGGCGCTTTGCCCACTGGCGCCATTGCATCAGCCCCATAATCTCGCCGCGGTCCGCGCCGTCTCCAGGCTGCGCCCCGCTGTGCTGCAAGTCGCCTGCTTCGACACCGGCTTTCATCATGTCCAGCCCCCGATCGCGACGCGCCTCGCGCTGCCGCGCGCGCTTGGCGAAGAGGGCATGCGGCGCTACGGTTTTCACGGCATCTCCTACGAATATATCGCGCGGCAGCTGCGTTCGATCGATCCCGATACAGGCGGTGGCCGCACGATCGCCGCGCATCTCGGCAACGGGGCCAGCCTTTGCGCGATGGCCGGGGGGCGCAGCATCGACACGACGATGGGGTTCACCGCGCTCGACGGGCTGGTGATGGGCACGCGCTGCGGCGCGCTCGACCCGGGCGCGGTGCTCTATCTTCTCCAGCAGAGGGGCATGACGGCGCGCGAAGTCGAGCATCTCCTCTACAGTGAGTCCGGCCTTTTGGGCGTGTCCGGCACATCGAGCGACATGCGCGCGCTTCTCGGCAGCGAAACGCCCGCCGCTGGGGAAGCGATCGACCTCTTCGTCTGGCAGATCGCGCGCCAGGCTGGCGCCCTCGCATCCTCGCTCGGGGGGCTCGATAGCTTCGTGTTTACCGCCGGGATCGGCGAGAATGCGCCTGAAATCCGCGCCCGCGTCGCCGATCGGCTCCGCTGGCTCGGCGTGGCGCTCGACACGGACGCGAATCTCCGCGGAGCGTCGGTCATCAGCGCGCCGTTCAGCCGTGTCACGGTGCGCATCATCCCGACCGACGAGGAGTGGATGATCGCCATCCACACCGCCGATCTTCTGCGTGAGGAGCCGAAACCATGAAACCTCTCGTCGATCTTACTGGCAAGCGCGGCCTGGTGATCGGCATCGCCAACGCGCAGAGCATCGCGGCGGGCTGCGCCCAGGCCTTCCACGACTGTGGCGCGAGACTGGCGGCGACCTATCTCAACGGAAAGGCCGAGCCGCTCGTGGCGCCCGTCGCGGAGACCCTGGGAGTCGAATGGCTCGCCGCGTGCGATGTCCGGGTGCCGGGCGAACTGGAGGCCCTGTTCGAGCGGGTGAAGTCCGAATAAGGCGGCCTCGATTTCCTGCTTCATTCGATCGCTTTCGCGCCGAACGAGGATTTGCACGGCCGCGTCGTCGACAGCTCGGCCGAAGGCCTCGCGCTGGCGATGGACGTCTCGTGCCACAGCTTCCTGCGCATGGCGCGTCTCGCCGAGCCGCTGATGTCGGATGGCGGCTGCCTGCTGTGCGTCACCTTCTACGGGTCGGAGCGGGTCGTCGAGCACTACAACCTGATGGGGCCGGTCAAAGCGGCCCTCGAAAGCGCGACCCGCTATGTCGCGGCTGAGCTTGGCCCCAAGGGCATTCGCGCCCATGCGATCTCGCCAGGCCCGATCGCGACCCGCGCTGCCAGCGGCATCGACCGCTTCGACGAGCTGCTCGAACGGGCCGCGGCGACGGTCCCGCAGCACCAGCTCGTGACCATCGAGGATGTCGGAGGGCTCGCCGCCTTCCTGGTGAGCGATGCCGGCCGCCATATCACCGGTACGATCATTCCGGTCGATGGCGGTCAGCACCTGCTCGGCTAGGGCGGCTCGCCGCGATCGGGGGCTATCCTATTTGTCGCTGGTGGCCTGCTTCTCGCCGTCGCCCGGGCTTTTCTGCCCGAACCATGGTCCGACAATGGCAGCAAAGGCATCCAGCGCCCCGGGAGCCGTCGGAGCGCTCGCGACGGCCTGCCAGGCCTGCTGCCATTCCTCGAACGCCGATCTTGTGCCGGCAATCATATGCTCGCGGACCGTGGCCATGTCCTCGAACAGTGCCCGCGGTCCGGCCGGGCTGACCGCGCCGGCGTCCGACGTCTTGTCCGTCGCGCCCGCAATCGAGGCACGCGCCTCTTCGGCGAAGCGGCCGGCGGCGCGGTTGCCGACCTCGAGCGACTCTTCGCCACCTTTCCGGGCGACTTCGGCGAGCTTCAGCATCAGGCCGACATTCGCTTTGGCGAGCGCGGCAAGTTGATCGACCGGATAGGGCATGGGACGATGAACCTTTCTCTTCGCGTCTAAGCTCCAGCGTATCGGGCATGCAGCCCTGGCCTGAGGCTCATCGCGTCGCGCCGCCGATATTCGGCGAGGCTGAATCAGAGAGAATCGGTAACTCTACGTATGCCGAATCTGCGGCTTGCCTGCGACGCTCAGCCAATGCACTTTTGGCTTGTCGTCCATGTCGTGCCCGCGGGCAGCGACTTCTACCCGTCCCGTCATGATCGCGGCACGGTCGGGCATGATTATGGTCTGACCCGGCAACCGGCATGGGCGTGATACCGTCCATAGCCAGGCTCGGCCGGATTGCGGCGCTCCGCGGTCCCGTCCTCGATGTCGAGTTCGACGAAGGGCCGCTGCCCGCAGTCAATGAAGCACTGCGCATCGATGCGGCGTCAGGCCCGCTGGTCGCGGAAGTGCAGAGCCATATTGATGATCGGACCGTCCGCGCCGTCGCGCTTCAGCCGACCTCCGGTCTGGCGCGCAATGTCGGCGTGGTGGCCTTGGGCGCACCCATCGCGGTTCCGGTCGGAGACAAGGTTCTTGGGCGGCTCCTTACGCCGACCGGGCAGGTGGGGGACGGCGGCGCGCCGCTCGGACCGGATGTGCCATTGAGGCCGATCCATCGCGCACCCCCACCGCTCGACGAGCAGAGCGCGGCGACGGCGATGTTCGAGACCGGCATCAAGGTCATCGATCTGCTCGCACCGCTTGCCCAGGGCGGCAAGGCCGCCATGTTCGGGGGCGCGGGGGTGGGCAAGACCGTGCTGGTGATGGAACTCATCAACGCGATGGTCGCCCGCTACGAGGGTGTCTCAGTGTTCGCGGGCATCGGCGAGCGATCGCGCGAGGGCCATGAGCTGCTCACCGACATGCGCGGCTCGGGTGTGATCGACAAGACCGTGCTCGTTTTCGGGCAGATGAACGAGCCGCCGGGCGCGCGCTGGCGGGTCGGGCTGACCGCGCTCACCATCGCCGAACATTTCCGCGACGAGCAGAAGCGCAACGTCCTGCTGCTCATGGATAATGTGTTCCGCTTCGTCCAGGCCGGCAGCGAGGTGTCGGGCCTGCTTGGACGCATGCCTTCGCGCGTCGGCTATCAGCCGACGCTGGCCAGCGAGGTGGCCGCGCTGCAGGAGCGCATCGCCTCTGTGCATGGGGCTGCGGTGACCGCGATCGAGGCGGTCTATGTGCCCGCCGACGATTTCACCGACCCTGCGGTCACCGCCATCTCCGCCCATCTTGACAGTTCCATTCTGCTCTCGCGCGCCATGGCGGCCGAAGGCATCTATCCCGCGGTCGATCCCCTGGGGTCCTCGTCGATCCTGCTCGATCCGCAGGTCGTGGGTGATCATCATTACGCGCTCGCCCAGCAGGTCCGAGAGACGATCGCGCATTATCGCGAGCTGCAGGACATCATCTCGCTGCTCGGCATCGAGGAGCTGGGCCGCGAAGACCGGCTGATCGTCGGCAGGGCGCGGCGACTTCAGCGCTTCCTGACCCAGCCCTTCATGGTGACGCGGGCCTTCACCGGGCAAGCCGGCCGCTCGGTGGCGCTGGCTGATACCCTGAAGGGCGTCGCGGCCATCCTGTCGGGCGAGACCGACGACTGGCCCGAAAGCGCCTTCTACATGGTGGGCGATATTGAAGAGGCACGCTCTCGCGTGGGGCAGGGCGCATGAAGCTGCGCATCACCGATCCGACCGCGATCCTCGTCGACGCCGATGTCGCGTCGGTTCGCGCCGAGGACGCCAGCGGCAGTTTCGGCATCCTGTCGGGCCATGCCGATTTCCTGACCGCGCTTGGCGTCTCGATCGTCTCCTGGCGGGGCTCCGATGGCGCTCCCGGCTATTGCGCGGTGCGCAACGGCATTCTGACCGTGAGCCACGGCACGGAGGTCGCGGTCGCGACGCGCGAAGGCCATGTCGGCGATGACCTTGGAACGCTCGAGCATGACGTGCTCGCGCGCTACCGCGAGCGCGACGAGGGCGAACGATCCGAACGGACCGCGTCGGCGAAGCTCAGGATGCAGGCGATCCGCCATATGGTCGAGGCCCTGCAGGGTGGTGGCCGGGAGCTTGGTCTGTGAACGCGGACAAGCCCGAGCAGCCGATCGTCGAAGCCATCCGGACCCGCGCGGAACGGCGGCGGCTTGCGCAGCGGCTTCCTTCCGTCGCCCGCAATCTCGGCCAGATCGGCGTGCTCGGTTGGCAGATCGTCCTGCCCGCGCTGGTCGGTCTCGCGATCGGCCGCTGGCTCGACCACCGGCTGGATAGCGGCATCTTCTGGACCGCGCCGCTCCTGCTCGTCGGGCTCGCCCTCGGCTGCTGGTCGGGCTGGCGCTGGATGCACCGGCAATGAGCCAGCTCTCCCCCATCCTGTTCCTGGCCCTCGGATTTGCGGTCGGCCTCGCCCATTTCGCGGCCATCGCGAGAGAAGCCGACCTCGTCACACATGGCGGCTCGGCATCGCGCGCGATCCTGCTGAGGCTCGGGCGTCTCGCCGTCACTATTCTGGTCCTCGTCATCGCCAGCCGCCAAGGGTGGCCGGCGCTTCTTGCCGCAACAGCCGGCTTCATGGGCGGTCGCCAGATCATGCTCCACCGGTTCGGAGGTGCCCGATGAAATTCGCCTCGCCGCTCGAAGGCCATGTACTTTTCACCGTCGGCCCGGTACCGATCAGCCAGCCCGTGGTCACGACCTGGGGCATCATGGTCGTGCTCACCATCGGAAGCTGGCTGCTGACCCGCCGCCTTACTCTCCGCCCATCGCGTGCGCAGGCTGCGATCGAGCTGGTCGTCGAGACCGTCGCCGGCCAGATCCGCGAGACGATGGAGGCGGAACCGCGGCGTTATCTGCCGCTGATCGGCACGCTGTTCCTGTTCCTGCTGGTCGCCAACTGGTCGTCGCTGATCCCCGGCGTCGAGCCGCCGACCGCGACCCTCGAAACCGACGCGGCGCTGGCGCTGATCGTCTTCGGCGCAACGCTCTGGTTCGGCGTCCGCGCGCTCGGGCCCAGGGCCTATCTCGCGACCTTCGCGCGCCCCTCGATCCTGCTCGCCCCGCTCAATATCGTCGAGCTCTTCACCCGCAGCTTCTCGCTGATGGTGCGCCTGTTCGGCAACGTCATGAGCGGCGTCTTCATGATCGGCGTCGTGCTGAGCATCGCCGGGCTGCTCGTCCCGATCCCGCTGATGGCGCTCGAAATGCTCACCGGCGCGGTCCAGGCCTACATTTTCGGCGCGCTCGCCATGGTCTTTATCGGGAGCGCTATCAGCGAGAACGGCGCCCGCCCGGCATCCAAACAGGAGTCCCCCGCATGAACTGGATCCATCTCGCCAGCATCCTCGGCGCCGCTTTCGCGATCTCGATCGGCGCAATCGCCCCGGCGCTCGGGC
Source organism: Novosphingobium sp. CCH12-A3 (assembly GCF_001556015.1). Lineage (NCBI taxonomy): Bacteria > Pseudomonadati > Pseudomonadota > Alphaproteobacteria > Sphingomonadales > Sphingomonadaceae > Novosphingobium > Novosphingobium sp. CCH12-A3. The sequence continues at coordinate 17,633 of NZ_LSIA01000226.1, forward strand.
AGGGCAGGGCCGTCGCCGCCGCGATGGACGCGATCGCGCGCCAGCCCGAAGCCGCCAACACCGTCTCGCGCACGCTGTTCGTGGGCCTCGCGATGATCGAGACGATGGCGATCTACTGCCTCGTGATCGCGCTGCTGCTGCTCTTCGCCAACCCGTTCGCCTGACATGCGGATCGACTGGTGGACGCTCGCGCTGCAGGCGGTCAATGTCCTCATCCTCGTGTGGCTGCTCGGACGCTTCCTGTTCCGTCCGGTGATGGATGCCATCGCTGCCCGCCAGGCATCGGCCCAGGCGCTGCTCGACGAAGCGCAGGAGGCAAAGGACCGGGCACAGGCCGAAGCGCAGGCGCTCAAGACGCAGAATGACGGCTTCGTCGCGGATGCGGCTGCGCGGCACGCCGAGATCCGGACCGAGGCCGAAGCAGAGCGCCAGCGCCTCCTCGCGCAGGCCAGGCTCGAGGCGGACGCCGTGGTCGAGCAAGGCCATGCGGCGATCGATGCCGAACGCGGGCGGGTGGCGGCACAGTGGCGGGAAAAGGCAGCGAGCCTCGCCGCCTCGATGGCGGGCACATTGCTCGCTCGTCTCCCGCCCGAGCAGACGGTGCAGGCCATCGTCGACGCGCTCAACGCGCGGCTCGGGGACCTTTCCGAGGCGGATCGCCGCAGCCTGGCGGTCGCCGGGACCGTCACCGTCGCGACGCCCGCGCCGTTGACGGCCGATCTGCAGACGCAGGTAGCGCGCGCGCTTGGCGAAATCCTGCCGGATACCGCGACCCCGATCTTCGCGGTCGATCCAGATCTCATCGCCGGCGCGGAGCTTCGCACGCCCCACGCCGTCGTGCGCAACAGCTGGCGCGCCGATCTCGACGCCATGGTGGAGAGCCTCAATGAGGACGATCATGCCCGGATCGCCTGAAGACTGGCTGACGCAGGCCCAGAGCTGTATCGCGCGCGCCAATCTCGGGCCGCGTGTCGATGCAATTGGCCGGGTGGAATCGATCGGCGACGGCGTTGCTATGGTCTCGGGCCTTCCGGACGCGCGCCTCGACGAATTGCTCTATTTCGCCCGGGGCCAGACCGGATTCGTCCACACGCTCGACCGGGACCGGATCGGCTGCGTGCTGCTCGACGATGCCGCCCAGGTGGAGGCAGGAGACACCGTAACCGGCTCGGGCGAGGTGGTGCGCGTGCCGGTTGGCGAGGCATTGCTTGGCCGCGTCGTCGATCCGCTCGGCCGTCCGCTCGATGGCGGCCCACCGATAAGGGCCAGGCGTTTCGACCCTGTCGAACGGCCGGCGCCATCGATCATCGAGCGCGACCTCGTCGTCCAGCCGGTCCAAACCGGCACGCTCGCGATCGATGCGATGTTCGCCATCGGCCGGGGGCAGCGGGAACTCATTCTCGGAGACCGCGCCACCGGCAAGACGACGCTCACGGTCGACACGATCATCAACCAGCGCACGAGCGACATGATCTGCGTCTATGTCGCAATCGGTCAGAAAAGCTCGGCGGTCGCACGCGTGATCGATCAGGTGCGGCGGCATGGCGCACCGGACCGCACCGTCTTTGTCGTGGCGAGCCCCGCCGCGGCGCCTGGGCTTCAATGGATCGCGCCCTTCGCGTGCTTCACGATGGCCGAATATTTTCGGGACGCGGGCGGCCACGCGCTGGTGGTGCTCGACGATCTCACCAAGCATGCCGCGACCCATCGCGAGATCGCTCTGCTGACCGGGCAGCCGCCCGGGCGCGAGGCCTATCCCGGCGACGTCTTCTTCCTCCATTCCCGCCTGCTCGAACGCGCGGCACGTCTCTCGGCCAAACGAGGGGGCGGTTCGCTCACCGCCCTGCCGATCGCGGAGACCGATGCCGGGAATGTCAGCGCCTATATCCCAACCAATCTGATCTCGATGACCGATGGTCAGATCATTCTCGACGCGAAGCTGTTCGCGCAAGGGCACAAGCCCGCCATCGACGTCGGCACGAGCGTGAGCCGGGTCGGCGGCAAGACGCAGCTGCGTGTCCTACGCGACGCGAGCGGAACCATGCGCCTCGACTATGCGCAGTTCCTGGAACTCGAGATGTTCACCCGCTTCGGCGAGCAGCCTGAGCCGCGCGTCCGGGCCCAGATCGAACGTGGCAAACGCTTGCGCGCCCTGCTCGTGCAGCCATTGCTCAGCCCCCTGCGGGCCGTCGACCAGGTGGCGCTGGCCCTTGCGCTCAGCGAAGGGTTGCTCGACGACATGGCAGTAGCGGAGATACCGTCGCTCCGCACACGGCTGCCCGCCTGGATCGACGATCACGTCCCCGAGCTTTGCGCGCAGATCGAGCGGACCGGACAGATCGACACTGCGCAGCGGGCCGCTCTGGTCGCGGCGGTGAAAGCGCTGCTCGAAAGCCCGCGGATGGGCGGTATGCCATGAGCGATCGTCTCGCCGAGATCGGCCACCGGATCGAGACCGTCCGCCAGCTCGGTGCGGTGGTCAACGCCATGCAGGGCATCGCCGCGCAGCGGGCGCAGCAGGCGCGCGCGCTGCTGCCCGCGGTGCGACGCTATGCGGAGACCGCCCGCACCGCCATTGGCCAGGCGCGCCGCCTTGACGAGCCACTGGCGCGTTTTCCGGCGCGGGCGGTCGGTGGTGCGAGAGGCGGCCTTATCCTGTTCGGTGCGGAGCAAGGCTTTGCCGGGGCCTTTCCGGAGCAGCTGCTCGACGGCGCCGCGGCCGACATGCAGGACAGGCATATTCTTCTGATTGGGGCACGCACGGCGGCCCTTGCGGCCGAGCGCGGTCTGCGCATCGCATGGAGCGCGAGCATGCCGAGCAAGGCCGACGCGCTTCCCGCGCTGGCGACGAGCATCATCGACGCGGTTTACGACTTTCTGGAGGAGGCCGGCGCGGTGCCCATTACCATGGCTTATCCGGTCTGGAGCAGCGGCAAGGGCATCTCGATCGTGCGTGCGAGCCTCCTGCCGCTCGACCTCGACACTTTCCCGGCGTCCACGGCGGATTTGCCGCCGCTCGTCAATATCAAGGCGGCGGACCTCATCGGCAACCTGACAGTGGAATATGTCTTCGCCCAGATCTGCGCGGCGGCGGTCGAGACGTTCGTCGCCGAGAATGAGGCACGGCTGCGCACCATGGCGACCGCCCGCAGCCACATCGATCGCAAGGGCGAGGCCCTGCGCCTCGAGGAGCGGCTCACGCGTCAGGATCAGATCACCAGTGAAGTCGTCGAACTGAGCGGCGGGCGACATCGGCGAGAATGAATGCAGGGCAGGCATTTCTGCTGTTCAGCAAGAAACCGCAGAACCGCCATTGTCGTCGGGATCGAAGAGGGAGTTCGTCATGCACTATAGTAGCGGAAACTATGAAGCTTTCGTGCGCCCCCGCAAACCTGAGGGCGCTGACAGGAAGACGGCCTGGTTCGTCGGCTCGGGTCTTGCGGGACTAGCGGGCGCGGCGTTCCTGATCCGCGACGGCGGCGTCGCCGGCGAGCATATTACCATCCTTGAGGAGCTGCATGTTCCCGGCGGCGCGCTCGACGGCCTCGACGTCCCCGAAAAAGGGTTCGTCATCCGCGGAGGGCGCGAGATGGAGGAGCATTTCGAATGCCTCTGGGATCTCTATCGCTCGATCCCGTCGCTGGAGATCGAGGATGCGAGTGTGCTCGACGAATTCTACCGGCTCAACAAGGACGATCCGAATTTTTCGCTGCAGCGCGTCACGCAGAACCAGGGCCAGGATGTGCCTGACAAGGCTTTGCTGACACTCGGCGATCGCGCGCAAAAAGATCTGATCTCCGTCTTCCTCGCGACGCGGGAGGAGATGGAGAACAAGCGGATCAACGAAGTCTTCGGCGATGATTTCCTCAGGAGCAACTTCTGGCTCTACTGGCGCACCATGTTCGCCTTCGAGGAATGGCATTCCGCGCTCGAGATGAAGCTCTATCTCCATCGCTTCATCCACCATATCGGCAGTCTGGCGGATTTCTCCTCACTCAAGTTCAACCGCTACAATCAATATGAATCGATGGTCCTGCCGCTGGTCAAATGGCTGCAGGATCGCGGCGTCAGGTTTCGCTACGGCGTCGAGGTCACCGACGTCGATTTCGACATCCAACCCGGCCGCAAGCAGGCGACCCGGATTGCCTGGATCGAAAATGGCGTCGAAGGCGGCGTCGATCTCGGCGCCGATGATCTCGTCTTCATCACCATCGGATCGCTGACCGAGAATTCCGACAATGGCGATCACCATACTCCGGCCAGGCTCAACGAGGGGCCCGCGCCGGCTTGGGATCTGTGGCGCCGGATCGCGGCCAAGGATTCCGCCTTTGGTCGTCCCGATGTGTTCGGATCCAATATCCCGGAGACCAAATGGGCAGCGGCAACCATCACCACGCTAGACGCGCGCATCCCGGCGTACATTCGCAAGATCGCCAGGCGCGATCCGTTCAGCGGCCGGGTGGTGACCGGCGGCATCGTCACGGTCAAGGACTCGAGCTGGCTACTGAGTCGTCCGTGAACAAAGCGAAGTTCGTTTCGGTGCCGGGTAGACCGGGTCTGTC
>NZ_LSIA01000227.1:0-2706 GCF_001556015.1 Novosphingobium sp. CCH12-A3
CAAATCCGCTAAAACCCACGCATTCCCAAAGGCTTCAGAGTTTTTCACGGGCGACTATCTGTAGGGACCTACCGTGAAGGTTTCGGTGAATGTTCTTTTGATACCTTCGCTAGGATCGGAATCAGGGCGCAGCTCTCCGCCTTCGTTCTCCCACGCACCAATTTCGCTCTTGGCAAAATCTGCTTCACGCTGATCATCGGGTTTGCTGCAAAGGCTCGCACCGATCAGCGCAAGCTGGTGGGCAATGTCCTCAAGGGCGAGAACCATCCGTTCCTCAACGGTTGCGTCGGCGCGGCGTTGGTCGCGGGCCTGGACTTCGGTCGGCGTCATGTCACACCTCTTGAGTTCGAAAACGATCGCGTCACAGCGAATGTCGCCGTTTGAACTCGCGCTCAACCAGCCTTATGACTTCATCTTCGTGGCTTTCGCTGTCTAGCGGAACCTCGTTCGCTCGCGCAGCGCGGTTCTGTACGATCCTCGCCTTGAGCTGCAGGATTACCTCAGGATCAGCATCAGCAAGAAAGCCGATCAAGGCCCGCAAAATCTGCTCCTGCGCCTCAACTTTGCGCTTGACCAAAGCAAGGTCATTTGTGTGATCGGCATCCACCCTGTCATTCTTCCAAGCTCTATCCTGCTGCTGATCGGAAGTGACGGGCCACTCGCGAACCTCGTCACCCGCAGACGTAAATGCCGAGAAAGACGGTGGAGTTTTACCGGGGGTTTTGGGCATAGTCGCCTCCACATGAGCGGGAGACGCTATCTCTCAGCCAGGTCATGCCCATGGATGCGGATCTGGTCATTGGAATATGGGTTGAAATGCGCAGCAAACAAGGGCCCCGGCGAGGTAGTGGCTGCGCGAAGTGCCATGCTCAGGAGGTTACGGCGCGCGATGCAGCAAGGTGCTTGATCATGACGCTGGTGCCTGGATGTGCAGCCGTCACAATGACCGTAGCTTGCAACTGCTTTGCCAAGGCTTCGACTATGCTGGTCCCGAGTCCGGGCGGGGCGTCCTGTGACTTGCCGACCCCATTGTCTGTCACTTGAAGCAACCAGCCTTTGGCCAAGGAGCGGAAGGTGACGTGGATTTCGCCCCCAGCTTTGTGATCGGGGAAGGCATGCTTGAGCGCATTGATCACCAGTTCGGTCACGATCAGTCCCATGCTGACAGATGCTTCAGCGCTGAAAACTGTATCGTCGACCGCAATCGATAACTTCAGGTGCTCAGGCTCTAGGATCATCGAGGCACCTATGCTTGCACAAAGGGTCGTCAAATATTCTGCCAGGGCCACCCCTTCCGCTGTTGATGTGGTCAGGTGCTTTTGCAAACGCGCAACGGCCATGACCCGTTCATGGGCTTCCTTGAGATGACTACGTGCCTCCTCGGACTGCACCCGGCGCGCACCCAGCATCAGGACGCTCGCTATGATCTGAAGGCTATTGGCGACCCTGTGCTGAAGTTCCTGAAGAAGCACCTGTTTCTGCTTGATGAGATCGTCTTTCTGATCAGTCAGCAGTCGCGACTCTGAAACGTCCGCAATCGCCAGCAAGAGGCCGACTTCGTGGTCCGCCCCATAGGCAAGGCGCTGTGCGTTCAGCACGAGATGATGCAAACGTCCTGGGCGTTGAAGATCAAGTTCGTACGCTTCGATAGCAACGCTTCCCGCTATTGTGGTGGTCAGCAAGGAGCGTAAGCGTGGAAGGTTCCACTCCCCCGCCCCCAAATCCAGTAGCTTGCGCCCGGAAACTTCCTTGGGATCGAGATCGAAGAGGGTGCAGAAAGATCCGCTGGCCGCTCTTACCGTCAGGGAAGGATCCATCAGCACCAACGGCGTGCTTGACGCAAGAACGATCGCAAGCCCTAACCCGTCCGGGGCATGCATCGAAAGTGATTGGGCAGGTGCCATTGACCGGAATCCTCGCAAGGCCGCAGAGGCTGCGCAGAAGCTTGGCTGAGAGATTGCAGCGCAAATGCAGGCCAAGTGGCCACAGAGCGTCGGTCAAGACTGGTCATATCACGAGACGACCTTGGAAAACTAATGCTTTGTTTGGCTTGTGATGTGCGATGGACACGCTGGTACGAGCAGCTGCCTCCATTCTTCGGCCAGTTCAGCCGGATGCCAGGTTGCCAATCAGCCAAGCCAGCAAAACGATCAGGGCCAGAGCTTGGCCCAAGACTACGACCGCTAATATAGCTTCTGCTAAGGAGTATTTTGGAGGGCGAATGATCGTTCCGTTCAGCAGATGATCCTGCGACAGGAAATTGCCCCGGGTTCAACAGCCTCAATGGCGAAAACGCAATGAAGGTCCGTTTTCCTTATATCTGTTGAATTATCCCGCTCAAACGCCGTGTGAATTGGTACGCACGGGGAGTTGTTTATTCATTTGGGTTGAGTCGCTCTCTCTCCTTGTAAACGACCACTCTGATCACCATGTCGGGCATACCGGCGCTGGGCGATGCATGGCCCGGCTGAGAGACCTCCGTGCTCCCGCAAAAACGGAGCACCGCCATGGATCTCAATCAGCTACTTTATCATCATCAGGTGGCCCTGATAGAGGCGCAGACCTCTGTTTCTGCAAACTGCTTTGATCTTGTCGCCCACTATCGCTCCCGGATCGCGAAGATGAGAAAGAGCTTGGACAGTCCCGATGTCCGTAAGCGCGCATTTCGTAGCACGCTGCTTCCGTAGGCATTGCGGCCATCATAGT
>NZ_LSIA01000228.1:0-27833 GCF_001556015.1 Novosphingobium sp. CCH12-A3
GGGTCGCTCTCGCCGCCTGATTTAGCTTCGCCGCGGTCCTCGGCGTATGCTTACGGAGACCCTTGTGTCCTCTTCGAAACAACCTCTTGCGTCGTTGCGGACAGATCTGCCCGCATCCATCGTCGTTGCGCTCGTTGCGCTCCCGCTCTGTCTGGGCGTCGCCCTTGCGTCAGGAGCGCCCCTATTTTCTGGCCTGATAGCAGGTATCGTCGGCGGCATTGTAGTTGGCGGCCTGTCCCGGTCTCCGTTGTCCGTCAGCGGTCCTGCCGCGGGCCTTACGGTTATCGTGCTCGACACCATCAATTCCCTACCGAGCTATCCGATCTTTTTGTCGGTAGTGGTTTTGGCGGGCGCGTTGCAGTTGGCATTTTCTACGGCTCGCGCGGGAATCCTGAGCGAATTTATCCCGTCCTCAGTGATCACGGGGATGTTGGCATCGATCGGACTTATTCTTGTTCTCAAACAGATTCCGTTCGCGATCGGCTATGAGGTCGAGGCTGAGGGTAGCTTTCAATTCTCTTCTGGTGACGGGAACACGTTCACCAACCTTTTCGTGTTCCTGAGGCGCAAATTTGAGCCGGGTGCGCTGATCATCAGCCTCGCGGGCCTTGCTTTCCTGTTCTGGTGGAACAGCGCGAAACCCAAGCAGGGTCCGCTCCGTTTCTTGCCAGGCCCCTTGGTGGCCGTCCTGATCGGCGTCATCGGCAATGCGCTGCTCGGGGCGTTTCTACCTTCCTGGAAGATTGGCACGGAGCATCTTGTTCAGGTGCCAGTCTCCAAAAGCCCGGCCGAATTTGCTCAGCTTTTCTCCCTTCCCGATTTTTCGGGTATCGGGAGCAGTGCCGTCTGGATCGCAGCAGCCACGATTGCCATCGTCGCTAGCCTGGAGTCGATGCTCAGCATCAAGGCCATCGACGAGCTCGACCCGCAACGACGCACCACTGACAAGAACTGGGAACTGATGGCCCAGGGTGGCGGCAACATCGTGTCGGGACTGCTGGGAGGGCTGCCAGTCACCTCGGTGATCGTGCGTTCCTCGGCCAACGTCGGTGCGGGCGCGCAGAGCAAGGCGTCGACGATGCTGCATGGGCTATGGCTGCTGTTGTCGGTCGCGTTGATCCCCATGGTGCTCAACCTCATCCCGCTAGCGGCACTCGCGGCGGTGCTGATCGCAACCGGCTACAAGCTTTGCACGCCCCAGCTTTTCCTGGACCGCTACCGACAAGGCTGGACCCAGTTCATCCCGTTCGTAGTAACCGTGATCGCGATCATGTTCACCAACTTGCTCGAAGGCGTCCTGATCGGCCTTGTGATTGGGTTCGTGTTCGTCATAGCGCGTAATTTTCGATCTGCCGTAACGTTTGCATGCGAGGGCAATGATTGCCTCATCCGTGCACGGCGTAACCTGTATTTTATCCACAAATATGAACTTCAGAAGCAACTAAACCGCGTTCCCGAAAATAGCCGGCTTCTGATTGATCTTTCCGCGACGAGCTATGTTGATCTCGATAATGTCGAGATTATTAACTCCTTTATCAAAGCCGCTCGATTCAAGTCGGTAGATGTGGTCGTTCGTGGCGATCTTGCCGAACGGACATCTCCTTTGATCAACGCCCCCGTAGTTGGAGTAAGATTCGCATGAGAGAATATCGACAGCTTCTTCTCGCCAACCGGGCTTGGTCGCAGGAACTTATCGACGAGCGCGCGGACTTCTTCACGCGACAAGCCGATGGCCAGAAGCCAGCGTTCTTGTGGATCGGTTGCTCGGACAGCCGGGTCAGCCCTGAACAGATGACCATGACTCCTCCGGGAGGTATGTTCATTCACCGCAACGTCGCCAACCTTGTTAATCCGAGCGATCTCAACCTGATGGCGGCGCTGCAATATGCAGTCCAGGTGCTCAAGGTTCCGCACATCATTGTGTGCGGTCATTATGGGTGTGGTGGCATCAGGGGGGCATTCGCAGGAGGAGCTACCGGTCAACTCAGGCAGTGGCTCGATCATGCGAGTAGCGTTGTGCGCGATCATGCCGATGAACTTGCAGCGTTGGATGGTGAGGAAGCCAAGCTCAACAGACTCGTTGAAATGAATGTCAGGGATCAGCTGATCAACTTGGCAAGAACCGATATAGTTGAAAGCGCGTGGAAAGACGGCCAACCGCTTTGGTTGCATGGCTGGATTTACGACATTCGCGACGGTCATATCAAACCGCTGATGGAACTGGATGCAGACGCTTCCTTGGAAGAGGTCGGCCGCCCAGATAGCGTCCTTTTCTCGCATCCCGATCATACCAAAAACAGCATCTCTTTGGATTAGGACAAAGGACGCTTATAGAAAGTGTCATTAGTAACACGAGCATCGGCGCGCCACCGTCTTTTCAGGACGCACGTGTGATCGAGTGTTTCATCAAGTAGGAGGCAACGAGCCATGCGTATTGTGAACTGTTTGATGCTCACCGTGTTACCCGGCGGGCTCGCGGCCTGCACGCTCCCGTTCTCGCAAAAGCCTGTCATCAGCACTCCCGTCTATGATCACGTGCCGTGCCGCACCCCAGGGGCCCGGCTCGAAGAGCCGGTCGAATTCGGCGCGGCTTCTCGAGGATCTGATCGACCTGACGCCCAGTCAGGCTCGGCAAGGCCCAAAACGCCGACTTGCGTAGTCGAACGAGGGCCGAAATACCGATCGCGATGATATCTGACGACCCGCTCAAGGAACTTTCTATGTCGGATGATGAGTTTCTATATTTCGAACACAGAGCGCAGGTTGAGGTCGAGCTTGCCGAGAACTCTACCAAACCAGAAGTGATCGACGCCCATCGCAAAATGGCTAACGCTTATTTTGAAAGGCTGGTCGAGCTGAGATTGTCGAGAGTTAAACAGGACCGCGCGCCTCTCTAGTTCCTCCGTATCTCCGTCACAATCAAACAAAGGGTGATCACTATTGACCTTGGTTACCAGTAGTTTCTCAGAAGCCTTATGGCACCTTCTCAGTCTTCTGATCGCCTATGTTCTGGCTCTTCCGATTGGCTGGGATCGAGAAAAAGAGGAGCGAAGCGCCGGCATTCGCACCTTTCCACTCGTTGCCGTCGCCAGCTGTGGCTTTGTGCTCATAGCGATAGCCGTTCTTGGTCGGGAGTCGCTTGGTCAGGCTCGCATCCTTGAAGGCCTGATCACCGGCGTCGGGTTCATCGGCGGCGGAGCGATCCTGAAGCAAGGGAGTCGAACATCAGGGACGGCCACGGCGGCGAGCCTGTGGGCGACAGGGGCCGTTGGTGCCGCGGTCGGATATTCGCTGTACGATATCGCCATCATCATCAGCGCTGTCACCTTCCTGACTCTTCGACTTTCACGTCCACTCAAGAAAACCGCGGGCGAACAGGGCGACAACGTGGATAGCGCACCGGCACTGCCAGGCGGGGCCAACGCCCGACCGGAACCGGATTCAGGATAGTCGATTGCTGCGCGGATCGGATTAAGGTCGGGCGCTACGCGACGACAAATGGTTTCGACCCACATAAGAGTAACCGATGCTCTCAGGCCACAGCGATCCAGGGCATGAGTTCGCCGACGCTGTTGGCGGGATGACCGTAACCGATGCTCTCAGGCCACAGCGATCCAGGGCATGAGTTCGCCGACGCTGTTGGCGGGATGACCGTTGGCGAGCTTGGTGAGCGTGTCGGTCATCCATGCGTGCGGATTGATGCCGGCGATCTTGCAGTTTTCGATGAGCGTGGCGATCACCGCCCAGTTGTCGCCGCCCTCGTCGGAGCCTGCGAACAGCGCGTTTTTGCGGTTCATTGCAATCGGCCGGATCGATCGCTCGACGGTGTTGGAGTCGAGTTCGACACGGCCGTCGTCGAGGAACACGGTCAGGCCAGCCCAACGGTTCAGCGCGTAGCGGATTGCCTCGGCGAGCTTGCTCTTGGCGCTGACCTGGCGAAGCCGGGCATCGAGGTAAAGGCGCAGGTCGTCGACCACGCCGCGGGCGCGTTCGACGCGCAAGGCCCGGCGCTGCTCTGCTGAGGAGCCGCGCACCTCGGCCTCAATGGCGTAGAGCATGGCGACGCGGCGCAGCACCTCAATAGCGACGGGCGATTTGTCCGCGAGCTCGTAAAACTTCCGGCGCACGTGCGACCAACAAAAGGCGAGTTGGATTTGCTGCCGCCGCTTTGCCAGCGCAGTGTAGCCGCCATAGCCATCGACCTGCAGGATGCCGGCGAAGTCGCCCAGATGCGCTTCGGCGCGCTCCGATTTACGGTCGGCGGCATAGACATAAGCAACCATCGGTGGATCAGCGCCGCCCCAGGGACGATCATCGCGCGCGTACGCCCATAGCTGACCGGTCTTGGTCCTTCCGGTTCCCGGGTTGAGCACCGGCGCCGTCGTCTCGTCTGCGAACAGCCGTTCCGATCGTCGCAGTCGCTCGAGAATGTGGTCACGCAACGGACGAAGATACCAGGCTGCCCGTCCGACCCAGTCCGCCAGTGTCGATCGGTCGAGCTGGATGCCTTGCCGGGCATAGATCTGCGCCTGACGATAGAGCGGCAGGTGATCGGCGTACTTGGCCACCAGCACCTGCGCGATGAGCGCTTCGGTGGGAATGCCACCCTCGACTATCCGAGCTGGCGCTGGAGCCTGAACGACCGCGCTCTCGCACGAGCGGCAGCCGTATCGCGGCCGGCGTGTGACCAGGACGCGGAAGGTGGTGGGTACGACGTCGAGGCGCTCGGCCACGTCCTCGCCGATCTGATGCAGCGCACCGCCGCAACAGGGGCAGGCCTTGTCCTCGACATCGACGACCTGCTCGATCCGCTCCAGGTGTGCGGGCAACGAGCCGCGGTTGGTCTTGCGCTGGCGATCGCTCTTGGACTGTGGAGATACCGCTTCGCGGGCAGCCCGGGCTTGACCGAGGGCCGTCTCGACATCTTCTAGGCCGAGCTGAAGTTGGTCGGGATCGAGTTGCTCAGACCGCGCGCCGAACCGATGACGCATGAACGCATCGATGATCGACTGGAGCCGCTCGATCTCGGCATCGGCCTCGCCCTTTGCGAGCGCCAACTCTGCGGCGGCGGCACGTTCCGAAGCCAGTATCCGGGCCTGTTCGAGGGCAAACGCACGGAGCGCTTCGATGTCTTCGGGAAGGTCCGCTTCCATGAGCATGGAGGCATTGAATCAGCAGTCAAAAGCCCCGTCAACCGGCAATCTGCGGGGCGATCGGCCGTCGCCCGCCATGCACCCGGCGCCAGTCCAGACCCTCCAGCAAAGCGCCGAGTTGCGCCGCCGTCAGTCGCATGACGCCGTCCTGGATGCCAGGCCACTTGAAGCCGCCGGACTCCAGCTTCTTGGCCATCAGGCACAGGCCAGTGCCATCCCACCAGACGAGCTTGACCCGGTCCGAACGCTTCGCCCGGAACACGTAGATCACGCCCGAAAAGGGATCGCCGCCGTACTCCTTGCCGACCAGCGCGGCCAACGCGTCAGGCCCTTTGCGGAAATCCACTGGGCGCGTCGCCACCATCACGCGCGCGCCAGCACCAGGTCCGATCATCGGGTTGCCTTTAGCGCTTCGATCACCGCGGCAATCACACCAGCATCGGCGCCGCGCGCGATCTTCACTGCTACACCGTCAATCTCCAGTTCTACCGCAGCCGTTGGCGCACGCCGCCTTCGCCGAACACGACGCGTGGGTGCCGGATCAGGTTGCGCGCTCAACTCGACCACCGCCGGCACGAACGTCGCGGCGGCCGGTTCTGCCGACGAAGGGGCCTGCCCCTGGTCCGCCAATTGCTTGTGCAAATCCTTCCGCCAGGCATAGACCTGCGAAGGGTCAAGGCCATAGCGACGGGCGACGGCGCCGACTCCTTCGTTGCCCGCATAGCACTCCGCGACAATCGACGCCTTGACCTCCGGCGGCCAATCGCGCCGCTTGCCCGCACCGGTGAATATCTCAAACCGCTGCGCGCCCTTGCTCACAGGATCATCACACGGGATTATCATAGGAGTAGCGCCTCGGCCCAAATCAGGCCGCGCAAGCTCAACGCTGGGGATCACCCGCGCAAGGTGGGCCCCGCACAGCGCTTACACATAAGATAAGGAGAAGCAGTTTGGGCCAGTGGATCCAGCAGCTCGTCGACCAGCTCGGCTATCTTGGCGTCGCGGTGCTGATGTTCGCCGAAACCGTGTTCCCGCCGCTCCCCTCGGAGGTCATCATGCCGCTTGCCGGCCTGCGTGTTTCGCGCGGAGCATTGTCGCTGCCGGGCGTGATTGCCGCCGGAGCGGCGGGCGCCATGGCGGGCAATCTCTGCTGGTACGCCGTCGCAAGGATGCTCGGCATCGACCGGCTGCATGGCCTGGTCGATCGGCACGGCCGATGGCTAACGCTCGAATGGCAGGAGGTCGAGCGCGCGAAGACCTGGTTCCGCGGCCACGGTGGCCCGTTCGTCTGCATCGGGCGGATCGTCCCCACGGTGCGATCGGTCGTATCGATCCCGGCCGGGCTCGTGCGGATGCCCCTCGGACCCTTCCTCCTGTGGTCGACGATCGGCACGGCAGCCTGGACCGCGATGCTGGCCGCCGCCGGCTATCTGCTGGGGCAGCGCTATGGGGCGGTCGAGCGCTATGTGGGTCCGGTCTCGACGGCGATCATCATCGCGCTCGTGCTCTGGTACGCTTGGCGGGTAGCCACGTGGGGGCGTCGTCATGGGCGTTGAGGTGCCAAAGCCCATGAGCGACGCCACCATTCGGCGCGCGTTCTGGCGGACCGCCACGGCAAGCCGTGCGGCCGTCATCGTCGACGCCGATGACTATTTCAGGGCCGCCCGCTCCGCGATGCTCAAGGCCAAGCGGCGCATCGTGCTGATCGGCTGGGACTTCGACGCCCGGATCCAGTTCGCCGGGGAGGGGCAGGACGAGGGTCCGCCGACGGTCGGAGCGTTCATCAGCTGGCTGGTCAAGCGCAGTCCCCTGCTCGATATTCACATACTGCGCTGGGATACCGGTGCGCTCAAGACGCTGTTCCATGGCCGAACCCTGTTCACGATCCTGCGCTGGATGCGCGACCGCCAAATCCACCTCAAACTCGACGGGCATCATCCGGTCGCCGGATCGCATCACCAGAAGATCGTGGTGATCGACGACTGCATGGCCTTTTGCGGCGGCATCGACATGACCCGCGAACGATGGGACACGCGAGACCACCAGGACGAGGAACCGCGCCGCGTCCGACCGGACGGCACGCCGCACGGGCCGTGGCATGACGCGGCCATGGCGCTGGAGGGCCCGGTGGCACGCGCCCTCGGTGACGCCTGTCGGGAGCGGTGGCATGCCGCCGGCGGGTATTCGATCGAGCCCGTGACCAATGGCGCGGATTGCTGGCCTGATGGGCTCGAGGCAGACTTCAGGGACGTGCCCGTCGGGATCTCGCGCACGCTGCCAAAGCTCGCCGACCAGGAACCGGTCCACGAGATCGAGGCGCTGTATGTCGCGCTCATCGCGCGGGCGCGGCGGCTGATCTATGCCGAAAGCCAGTATTTCGCCTCCCGGCGGGTCGCGGAGGCAATCGCCAGACGACTCGACGAGACCGGGGCATCCGACGCCGATGGGCATCGAAAGATAGCCGACATCCGCGCCGGTCTGCTCGCCGAGCACCTTGGCGCCAACAAGGACGCGGTCATCGCGAAGTTCGCCGAAACCGGCTCGTTGATCGCAACGATCGCGGCGTTGCAGGCACCGGGTCGCTCGCTACGCGAGTACGAGCTGCCCGAACTGTCTTCGATGGAAAAATGGCTGGCCGACAGCAAGCTGCTCGACCCCGAGGGACCCGACGAGATGTTCGAGCCGTTTTCGCGACGCCGAGGTCTGCTCTTTCACCTGCGGCACCGACACCGCCATCATCCGTGACCCGTACTGCCACGACCAGAAGGACCGGGGGCCAGTCCCGAACAAACATCCTTAACGATTTCTAATCATTCTTGCGCGAAGATGCGCGCTCTATCGTTCGCGTGAGAGGTCGACAGGCATGAATGTGAACGGCGTGGCCGATGTCATGGCGATGCGCAACGCGGTGCTTCAACGAAACGCCGCACTGAGGGATGTCGGCTCGGCTTCGTCGCCGAATGCGCTGCGGGGACCGGATGGCACTGCCCCATCGACGAGCTTTGCCGCGACGATGCAGACCGCGCTTCAAAAGGTGAATGCGCTCCAGGAACAGGAGGATGTCGCGACCGAAGCCTACGAACGAGGCGAGACGACCGATATCGCGACCGTGGCGCTGATACAGCAACGCGCCTCGGTTTCGTTCGAGGCCACCTTGCAGGTCCGGAACAAGGTTCTTTCGGCCTACAAGGACATCATGAGCATGGCCGTCTGATCACAGCCTGCGTCCATCGAGTGCCCGATGGCCGCGGGATGGCTCACCTGCGGTCAAGACTCCGAACCGCCGGTGGTGATGAACGACGATCTTCATGCCGGACGGCGTGATCGCTGCTGTCATTTTGGGCGTATGGCGTGCGAGGTTCATGCATGGGATAAGGCGTAGGCTGCGGCATCTGGTACGCGGGACGGGGTGCGGACGAGGCAGGGTAACCGCCGTAGCTTCCACCCTCATAGGCATGCCCGCCATCCCAGTTGACCCCGCCATGCGTGCCGCTCCAGTTGACGCCGGCACCATGGGACATGACCTGCGCGCCAGCCGGCGCTGCCGCCAAGCCGGCAAGGATCATGATCCCAAGTGTCAGCCCGCATTTTCTGGTCACGCTATTTCTCCCTCCATGCACCGACAACCATGAAACGGCTGCCTGTTCAGAACGCCAGCCGAGTGCGGATCAATGCCGAAACAGACCGCCAAGAAAGCCGCCGGGACGATAGCCGCCGTGGCCACCACGGTCATGCCCGCCACCATGACGTCCACCGCCATGAGATCCTTCATTGTACCCGCCCCAGGGAGCAGGCTGAGCATATCCAGGTGCAGTCGGTTGTGGCGGGTAATCGGGTGCCGGCCTCGACGTCGCCTCGTACGAAGCGTTCTTCTCGATGATCTTGTCGAGTTCGCCGCGGTCCAGCCAGATGCCCCGGCATTGCGGGCAATAGTCGATCTCGACCCCCTGCCGGTCGGCGAGCACGAGGTCGACCCGGCACACGGGGCAGAGCATGCCCTGCAACCGGGTGGTCGCGGGTACTGTTGCGGCATCCGTCATGGTGCATTCCTCTCTTTGGTCGGCACCGCTGGGGCGGTCTGCCCGGGAAGCGCTGCTTTCATCTTAATAGCCATAACCCCCGTAGCGCTGATTGCGCTCCTGGCGCTCATGCCGCCGTTCACGACGTTCCTCGCGGCGATCATGGCGATTGTTGTAGCCATAACCGCCCTGGTAATAGCCGCCACCATTACCGCGCCAGGACTGCTGATGGCCACCGCCTCGATCGCGGTAGGCGTCGCCATATCCGCCGTGTCCTCGGACCTGATTGCCGTAGGACGGGCCGCCATTATGTCCGCCGTAACCGCCATGGGACTGGGCCATCGCGGCCGGCGCAGCAAACGCCAGTGCCGCCGCGGCCAAGATCAAGGATCCTCTCATGACTACCTCCATCAAGCGTGACCGAATGTCACGTCTAGTAGATAGGACCGCGATATTGAATGCAGGCGGAATGCGATCGACAGCTCACATTCACTAACAAGAGATGATATTATATTTATTGCGTAGTCAGGTAAGAGTCATGGCATAAAATTATCTCATCGAACCTTTAAGTGTCTCAAGGCACTTGTACCCTCGACTAGATCCATTTTGCGCGCTTGAACCTGATATAGAGCATGCTGCACACCGTAGCGACCACCGCGAGTACGACGAAATATCCATACTTGGTTTTCAACTCTGGCATGTTTTCGAAGTTCATACCGTAGATGCCTGCGAGGGCAGTCGGCACGGCCAGAATGGCCGCCCAGGCCGCAAGCTGCCGGGTACTCGCACCAGTGCGCTGCTGTTCGAGCAGATTGCTGACCTCAAAGACCGATGTGAGCACTTCGCGAAGGCCACCCACCGTGGTTTCAACTCTATGAATATGGTCTAGCACATCTCGGAAATACGGGATTACCTCCCGGTCGATGCAAGGCATGTCAGGGTGGGTGAGTTTGTTCGCTACCTCGCCCATGGGGCCAAGGACCCGTTGGAACCGCATCAGCTCACGTCGTAGATTGAAGATGCGACTGATTTCCTCCCGGGCCAGGAAAGCGTCAAGCGCCCGTTGCTCCATTATGACGACTTCCTCCTCGATGGCCTCCCCGATCGGCAGATAGCCATCGACGATGAAGTCGATAATGGCGTGCAGAACATAGTCGACACCATGCGCGAGTAGTGACGGCGCCGCCTCAAGCTGGCCGCGCAGCGTGCTGTGCGAGCGTGCCGATCCATGCCGCACGGTGATGACATGACTGGGACCCACGAATATCGCGGTTTCACCGTAGGCGATAACCTGATCCTCAAGCCGGGCAGTCAGCGCGACCACGAACAGCTGATCGCCGTAGACATCGACCTTCGGATGCTGGTGGGCTTTCAGAGCATCCTCAACCGCAAGCGGGTGAAGGCCGTAGTGCTCCTGGAGCTTCCGAAGCTCCTCCTCGGACGGCTCCAGCAGGCCGATCCAGACGAACTCCGCCTTGTCGTCCGAACAAAATGTCGGCTCGTCGATCGAAAGCGACCGGACCCGCTGGCCGTGGCGATAAAGGGAAGCGGCAACAACGCTCATCAGGACCCTCTAAACATTGATAGACAATCGCCCTAACAGGAGACGATCCTTACGTCGCTGCGAACGCCTATCCCCACTGCTGAAGCCTCAGCGCGATCGTAAGCGCAATTTCCCCCGTGCCAGCCAAAAGTCGGAGACATGCTTTTGAAGAATGGTGACATCGGCCCGCATGACCCTCTCTTTCATGATTGCCGGATCGACACCATCGCCTGCGATTCCGTGCTAGGCTGCCCATGCTTTGTCGTTGCTAACCAACGGGCAGGAACGAGCCATGTTCAAGTGACGATCAGCGACCCGCCTCGTTCAGCCAAAGGGCATTCACGGACTCCGCGCGTCCGCCGTCCTCTGCGCTGGTGGGAGCTTGCGTTACCGGCCGGCGTGTGGATTGTCGCTGGAAAGGTGTTGCTGGTGGGTGCCCGCACGCTGGGGCGGTCCGCACTTCGGCATCCATATGCAGTGTTCTCGCTTATCCGTTTATCCGGTCGATCTTCCCGCATCGGTTTCAGAGTTTGGCGGCACCTGGGAGGCAAGTGGCGTTAAGCGCTCATGATATACCTACAGCGGGGGCGCGATCCTGACCGTGCATCGCACCGTCTCGCGCTTGCGGGCTGCGGCCTTGCTGCACCCCTCGATCGTCTCGCGGTTGGCCGTCACGATCCTGTCGGCACCGAGGATCCCGCGGAACGCGGTCGGGCTGGCGCTCTGCATCATCCGCTGCCCTGCTTCCCAAAGGGGAAGGTCGAGCGTTCGCGCTGCCATGCGCTCCGGCCATTGCCAGCTCGCCGGCGCGATCTCGCGCGCGACCAAGCCCGGCACGATCGACCATACAAGGATGCCGATCGCCGCCCCGCCCAGCCCGAACCATAGCTGCCGGTTCTTCTGGTCGACCCGAGTCCATGCCGATCCGGCGAGGCTGCGAAGCTCGGCCATGACGCGGGCCTTGTCCTCGCCGGCCTTGGCGAGCGCCGCCTGGTCCTCGCGCCGGGCGGTGCTGCCTGCTGCGGCGATACGCTGCGCCATCTGCTCGGGCGTCATTGCCAGCGCCGGACTGCGCGCGATCACGTCGTTGATGACCGCGATCCGCTCGGCTGTAGCGTCCACGCCCTGCTGCATCCGCCCCAGCGTCTCGGAATAGTCGGGCACATCGATATGCGCCCGCTCGGCCGCCAGGCCCTCCACGGCACGGCGTAGCAACGCCAGCTCGCGGTCCTGACCTTCTATCACGGCGCGCAACCGGTCGAACGCCTCCGCCGGATCGCCGCCTTCCTGAATATCGTCGTCCATCATCACCTACCGGCTCATGCCACGGTCGCGGTCACGCCCGATGCTGACCGACTGCGCCAGCTCGTTTGCGATCGATCGACCGCGCTCCATTTTCAGTTCCAGCTCAGGCGCGCGCCGGTGCAACGCGGATTCGAGTTGGGGGTCGCGATGCAGCCCGCCCGCCATGCTCTCCATGCGCTTGCCGATCTTCTCCGCGCCCGCATGGTCGCCGGCACGCTCCATGCTGGCCTGCGCCTCCTTCAATCCCTGCCACTGCTCCACGAACCGGCCGGCGCGCTTCTCCGGATCTATGCGGACCTGGCGCTCGGTTTCCATCGCCTTCGCCGCGCCGCTGGTGTTGCCCCCGGCGGCCTGCTCGATCAGCTTGGGATCGCGCGCCAGCGCCGATGCGAGGTCGCGGGCGGCATGGGGCCGAACCTGGTCGAGCGCGTCGCCTGCCTTCGCCAGCGCCTGTTCCTGGTGCGCCAGCACCGGCAAGCCTTTTTCCAGCATCCGGCCTATGTCGGCACCGGCTCGCGCATAACGCTCGATAGCCTTGGCCTGCGAGGGTGGAAGCGGGCGGTCGGCCGTGCTGCGCTCCGGCGACGTCGCACGCTCCGCTGCCGGTTTCGGCCGGAAGCCGTCGAACATGCCCCGCGCCTTGTCGCGGACCTTCGCCACCATTTCACGCGCGCGTTCCGGGAACCGGATCTCGCGCCGATCGGCGAACGCCCGCGCCTGATCCTGCTCGGGCTTGGCGTAATCGCCCGCCATATCCTTGCCCCGGTCGCGCGACAGAGCGCGGACCAGCTGGCGCTGATCGGCGAAGTCGTCGCGACCGTAGTGGAGCTGCACGTCGTCACGGTGCCGCGACAGGCCGACATAGGCGCTGTGCCGGTCCATGCCGGGGGTGGCGAGGACGTGCGCCCGATCGACCGTCACCCCCTGCGATTTGTGGAACGTCGCCGCATAGCCATGATCGACATGGGCATAGTCCTTGGTGTCGAACGCGACGCCGCGCCCGTCATCGAGGCGCACCGCCATGCGCTCGGACGATACCCGCTCGATCGTGGCGAGCGTGCCGTTCTTCACCCCCATGCCGCGTTCGTTGCGCAGGAACATGATGCGGTCGCCGGTCGCGAACTGCCGCTCGCCACGCTCGGCCTTCACCGTCACGTCGTCGCCAAGGTCGCCGCTCGCGCGCAACCGGTCGCGCGCCTCGCCATTGAGGCTCTGCACCTCGGCGTTGGTGTGGGTAAGGATGATCCGGCTCTTGCCCGGCTCGGCCTGACGCGCGCGGTCCCAACCGTCCACTAGCTCGCCCCGGGCCTGCTCGCGAGTGTCGACCGCGTGGACCATACCCTTGCCGTCATAGGCGTGGATCGCCTCACCGGTGCGCCCGGTCGCCAGCGCTCGCGTCGCGTCGCGCTGCCAGTCCTCGCGCTGCCGGCGTATCTCGGTGATCTCGGCCGCGCCGTGGCGCTCGGTGACGCTGCGGAACGCCGCGCCCGCCTCGATCGCCTGCAACTGCTCGGGGTCGCCCACCATCACGACCTTGGCCCCGGCGTCACGCGCCTGGCTCAACACGCGCTCCATCTGACGCGAGCCGATCATGCCGGCCTCGTCCACCACCAGCACGTCCTTGGGGCCTAGCTGCTCGCGGCCCTGCCCCCATGCGTGTTCAAAACTGGCGATGGTGCGAGACTGGATGCCGGACCCGCCTTCAAGGTTTTCGGCCGCGATGCCCGACAACGCCGCACCGCGTACCGTGTAACCAGCGCGCTCCCATCCGTCGCGCGCCACCCCCAACATGGCCGATTTGCCGGTGCCGGCATATCCGATCACGTTGGCGATGCCGCCCGGACCCACTATATGCTCCAACGCGGCTCGCTGCTCTTCCCCCAGCACGAGTCCTTCACTCCCGGCGCGCGTGATTGCCCCCTCCATTGCGTGCGCCGGGAGACCATGCCCGGCCCGGCTCGCCAGCTCGTCGCCGGCGCGCTCAAGCCGGGCCTCCACCGCGATCATATCGCGCGATGTGAACCGCTCCTGGTCGCGTCCGTCCTTCCCCAATGCGACCAGCTCGGGCGATCCCCGAACCGCTCCCATCACCTGGTCGAACTGCTCCTTGCCGTCGCTGTGGCGGAACGCGAACGTCGCAAGGTCGCGGACGGTGAACGTGGCCTGCTGCCGGGTGATCGCGTCCAGCGCGACATTGGGATCGGCGATGATCTTTGCGCCGTTCTCGCGGGCGATGCGCGTGTGATCCTCGATCCGCTCGGCCTCAAGCCCCTGCTCCGGCCTGCGGGATGCTGCCGGGCCGATCTTGTGCTGCGGCTCCAGCCCGATCCCCTGCGCCTCATAGCTGCGATGGTCGATCCGACCCTCCAGCCCAAACTCGGTCATGCGCTCGTTGACGTGCGCGCTCCACGCTTCGCGCCAGTCCTTCAACAGCTCCGTACTATTCCAGTCGCGGTTCTTTTTTCCGAACCCGTCCGGGCCTACATCGCGCATCGTCATCATCACATGCGCGTGCGGCTTCGGACTGCCGTCCTTCGCCTTGTCCCAATGCACGTTGAGGTCCGCGACCATTCCGCGATCGACAAACTGCTTTTTCACGAAATCACGCGCAAGCTGGACGCCCTGCCTTTCGTTCATCTCGCGCGGAATCGAGAACTCGACCTCGCGGGCAAGTTGCGCGTCCTTGCGCTTCTCGCCTGCCTCCACCTCGTTCCATAGCGTTGTGCGATCGTTTAAACGCTCCGGTGCGCCCGCCGGCAACATCACCTCGGAGTGGATGACACCAGCCTTGTTGCTGAAGTCATGATCGCGGTTCAGCCGATCGTCGTGCAGCTCGGACGCGGAACGATAGGCGGCGCTCGCAACGGCGCTCGATCCGTTCGCGCGGCTCACGACTTTGGCAGAGAAATGGTAGATCGCCATGACGCTCTGCACACTGCCTTACTTAGCGCACGTCGGCAACGACGTATAAGCGCGCACTCACACTCTCTGCCGTTCGCATGATTGACTTCGCCGCATTTCTGGATCGGAACGGTTCCTCGCGCGCGCGATCGTGCTACGCTGCGGCTCCCGATCATGGGCGCGAGGGAGAGAAGATGCGCAAGGTCCGCGACTATGACGCCGAACTGCGGGCGCTCGGCGACAAGGCCCGCACGCTCAAGGCGAAGAAGGTCCAGCAGCTCGGCGAACTCGTCACCTCCACCGGGGCCGATGCGCTCGACGCCGATGTGCTGACCGGAGCGCTGCTCCACATCGTCGCCGAAGCGCAGGTTGAGGGAAACCGGGAGGCGTGGCGCTCCGATGGCGCGGCCTTCTTTCAAGGACGCGGGCGCAAGGCTGGGCGACGCACTAGCAGCAATGCACAAGGCGGAAACCAAACTGGCACAGGCGAGGCGCAGGGTTGAAGCCGCCGCGCGCCGCGCCGATACGAGAGGATGGGTCGTGGCCCGCCGCGAACGCACCCGCCACCTGATCGAGCTGGGCGGCCTCGTCCACAAAGCCGGCCTCGTCGATCTGACCGACGATGATCGCGCGACCCTCTACGGCGCGATGCTCGATCTCGCCGCGCGCGCCCAGGGCGAGGATGCCGACAACATGCTGACGCTGTGGAAGCGGCGCGGCAAACGCGCGTTCGACGCGGAAGCGGAAGGGAGTGACGCACCATGACCAGGCTCGATGTCGAAGCGATCCGGGCAGAGGTCCGCGCGCTCGATTATGTCCGCGGCACCCCCGCCGAAATCGCTCTGTGGCGCGAAGGCGATGCCGAAGCCCGCGCCAATCTCGCGATCGAAGGCATGGACCTCGACGCCGACGAACACGCCCTGTTCGACATGCTGCGCGCAGAAGCTGTCCCCCCTCCCCTCGCCACCGCGATCGTTCTCAAGCTGCTCGATCATCCCGACGCCGACCCGGCGCTGGCGATCTCGCCGGCGACGATCCGGGCGGACGGGTAAGCGGCGATGGAATGGTTCCGCCAGCTCGGCCGTGCGCTCCGCAACCTCGCCCGTATCGCGCGCGAACAGCCGATATGGGCGATCACGGCCCTCGTCACCAGTCCGGTCGCGCTGATCCGCCACCTGTTCGGCGTGGTGGTCCTGTTCCTCATCACCGGCCTGGTACTGGGCCTCGGCGTGCCGCTGATCCTCGGCAAGCTGCTCGGCCTGCCCCGCGATTCCAACATCTACCAAATCGTAATGATGCTGACGAGCCTGGTCATCATCCTCGTCACGCTGCGCGCCCTCTTCCAACCGCTGATCCTGCGCTATGGCGGTCCTGCCGGCGATGACACCCACGGTTCGGCCCGCTTCGCCACCGATCGCGAGACGCGCCCGCTCGCCCAAAATGGCGAAGGCCTGCTGATCGGCCGTGATCGCAAATCGGGCAAGCTGCTGCGCTACGCCGGTCCCGCCCATCTGCTGACGATCGCGCCGACGCGCACCGGCAAGGGCGTGGGGACCATCATTCCCAATCTGCTCGACTATCCCGGTTCGGTCATCTGCATCGACCCCAAGGGCGAGAATGCCCGCATCACCGCCCGCTATCGCGCGAAGTTCGGCCCGGTCCATGTCCTCGATCCCTTCGGGGTGACGGGCATCCCCTCAGCCGCGTTCAACCCGCTCGATCGCCTCGACCCTGCCGGCCTCGATCTCGCCGACGACGCCATGACGCTGGCTGACGCGCTGGTCTATGACGCTCCCGGCGAAGCGGGCGAGGCGCATTGGAACGAGGAAGCCAAGGCGCTGATCGCCGGTATCCTCTTGTGGGTGGCCTGTGACCCGCAAGCGCAAGGCCAGGACCGCACGCTGGAAGCCCTGCGCGACTGCCTCACCTTCGCGCCTGATAACTTCCAAAGGATACTGCGGGAAATGTCGCGCAGCACGCAGGCGCGGGGCCTGATCGCGCGTGCCGCCAACCGCCACCTGGGCAAGTCCGACCGCGAAGCGGCCGGCGTGCTGTCGGCCGCGCAGCGCCATACCCATTTTCTCGATTCCCCGCGCATGTCGGCCGTGCTGGGCCGCTCGGATTTCACCTTCGCCGATGTGAAGACGCAGCCCACAACCGTCTATCTGGTGCTGCCGCCCGATCGGCTCGCCACCTATGCCCGGTGGCTGCGCCTGATGCTGGCGCAAGGGTTGGGGTCGGTTCCGGCTGAGGGCGAAATGACACCCTAAGCGAAACGGCAAGAAGTGGTGGCTAGCCGCCGTTCTGTTTCAGTCTAGAGCTACTTGCCCTGCAAGCGGGACCAGACCCAACGCCAGAAGCGTGCTTCGGCCAGCATCAGCTTCACGAGCAATGGCGGTATACCTTGCCGCTCCAATTCCGCTGGGTCGGGCGAAGAGCCGAACGCAACCCGCAATACCGCGATCAGAGCAGCACCTTCGGCAAGCACCAAGACGCCAATGCCTATGGCGCGCAGCCAGCCCCATTGCGCAAGGATGGTTTCTGCCGGATCAGGAACAATCTTGCCTGCGATCCAGATTCCGCCGCACACCAGCGCCAGCGTCCGCATCGCGAGAGCCCGCCGGGGCATCTTTCGATAGCAGATGGCATAAAGAAAGGGCACGAACAGGCACCAATCGAAGAGTGTGGCTGCCTCGCCAAATCGCGGCTGATCTGCCCAAGGATGTGTAGCGCGAAAGTTTAATGCAGCACCAAGCAGGATTGGAAGCATGGCGTAGAACCAGTGCTTTCGTGCAGCTCTTGCAATTGTCTGCAATGCCTCGGCTCCTGCGCTTGATGCCGGATCTTACGCCTACTTTTGGCGAGAGGACAAGGGTGCCTGAACGCCTGGGTTTGGGCGCTTGCTGCCCTTTACCATTCCGCCGGATGGATGTCGATCAAATGGATCAAATGTCAGTGAGATCCTCAGGGTACGTCCCACCGCGCTGGCAGAAGAGCGCCCATGTTTCCTTCCCCTGTGCGGTTACGATCATGCGAACCGGTAAATCGACTGCGAGCGCGATAAGGCCGAGGCGGACAAGCGGGCCAATGCTCCTGTCGCTGATCACCCTGTCAGGGGTGTACCCTGCTGCCACGAGTGTCCATCCGGGCGTTCCGCGTTCGGTAATAGCCGGAGCGAGATGGCCGTCACGTGGCAGATCGGTATCGCGGCCCAGGGTGTATAGGCAGATACTCCAGAAGGCATCTCGCGGTCGTGGTGGGATCAACGCCCATTCCAGCGGGCCGGCATCATCCTGTTCGGGCGCTTGAAAGGCTGCGGCCGGGTCATTTCGGACTCCATCGCGGTACGCGCGCTCTAGCGCCTGCGCGATGGCGCCAGCAGTGTCGACGGCGATCCCGTACTTCCGATTGTAGCGATCCTTGGCGACAATGCCTCGGGCGATTTCGCGAAACCGTGCCTTGCGCCGGGGATCGGGACGCAGCCGTCCAGACGCCCCGGTCATGTCGTCACCGTGACATCAGGGCTCACGTTACCCCGTGCGCGAGCCACGATCCCGGCGACCGTGTTCTTGCTGAGTTCCAGGTCGCGAGCGATCCAGCGATAGCTCCGCCCCTCGGCGATATGCGCCAACACTTTTGGCGCGAGGCGGTCCGACTTGGGCCGCTCCCCCAGTTGTCGGCCGAGTTTGCGGCCACGTGCCCGCGCAGCAGCAAGGCCAGAGCGGACCCGCTCGCTCAGCATGTCGCGCTCGAACTGGGCTATACCTGCGAGCATCGTCGCCATCATCCGCCCATGCGGCGTATCGACCTCGAACGTCATGCCGCTCATCGCGACCACCGACACCCGCCACCCCGAGAGGCGGTTCAGCGTATCGAGCAGATCCTGCGTCGAGCGGCCCCAGCGACTAAGTTCGGTCACCAGGATCGCATCGATGTGACGCGCCTGCGCCAGCTTCATCACCTCGGCACGCGCCGAGCGGTTGGCCTTCATGCCAGAGGCGGTTTCGCGGAACACCTCGACCACCTCATAGCCGCCCCGTTCGGCGAAACCGGCGAGATCGCGCAACTGCCGTTCGCACGACTGGTCGGCTGTAGAAACCCTGGCGTAGATGGCGGCGCGCTGTCCCAATTGAACCCTTCTGGAATTAGGCCTCGAAAAGCCTTGATCTGCGTGGGGTCAGTGTTGTCCAAAACAGACTTCTGTTCAACAGGGACAAAGCCGCATGCCGAGACGCCATATCCTGAGCGCCCGGCAGCGGTCGTCGCTGCTCGACCTGCCGACCGACGAAGCGTCGCTGCTACGGCATTATATCCTGGCGGACGACGACCTGATCCACATCGACCGGCGACGCCGACCGGAAAACCGGATCGGCTTCGCGCTGCAACTGTGCGCGCTGCGCTATCCGGGACGAATGCTGGTGCCGGGCGAGGTGATCCCGCTCGCGGTATCCGCTTTCCTCGGCGCCCAGCTCGGCATCGCCGGTGACGTGCTCGTCCACTACGCCGTCCGGCGCCAGACCCGCCAGCAACATATGGAGGTGCTGCGCTCCATCTACGGATACAGGACGTTTCCTGGTCAGGGCGCGCCGGCACGGACGTTCCGTGACTGGCTGTTCGCCGAAGCCGAGCAGGCACACTCGAACGACGATCTCGCCCGGCGCTTCATCTCCCGCTGCCGCGATACCATGACCATCCTGCCGGCGATCACGACGATCGAGCGCCTGTGCGCGGATGCGCTCGTCGCGGCCGAACGCAGCATCGAGAAGCGCATCGCATCTCGCCTTGATCTTGTCGCCTGCACCCGTCTCGACCGGCTGACGACCGAGATGCTGCCGGGGGCAATCAGTCGCTTCATCTGGCTGCGCCGGATCGAGCCGGGCAACAATTCCGCCGCGGCAAATCGACTGCTCGACCGGCTTGAGTTCCTGCGTGCGATGAACCTCGATGCCCGCCTGCTCGGCGACGTCCCGCCGCATCGCGTCGCCCGGCTGCGCCGACAGGGCGAACGTTACTTCGCCGATGGCCTGCGCGATCTCGGTGCCGACCGGCGTCGCGCCATCCTCGCGGTCTGCATCATCGAGTGGGCTACCGCGACCGCGGATGCGGTGATCGAGACGCATGACCGGATCGTCGGGCGCACCTGGCGCGAGGCGAAGCAGCTACATGACGTACGCGCCGCGGAAACCAGAGGTGGGGTCACTGCGACGCTGAGCGGCTTCACTGCGCTTGGCCAGTCGCTGCTCGAAGCGCATGGCGACGGCGCGTCGCTGGAGGATGCGGTCGCGCGTGCGGCGGGATGGGACCATCTCTCCCGCCTCGTCGCGACGGCCAGGATTCTGACGGACACGCTTGGCGATGATCCGCTGGCGCATGTCGATCAGGGGTATCACCGCTTCCGTCGCTATGCCCCGCGTATGCTGCGCTGCCTCCATCTCCAAGCCGCGTCGGCTGCGCGCCCCTTGCTGGACGCGGTGATCGCCATCGCCACCAAAGACGCGCTCCCGGCGACCGACGATTTCCTGCGCCCACATTCCAAATGGCGGCGTCAATTGCGGGCGAAGGGCGACGATGATGCGCGCCTCCGGGAAGTCGCGGTCATGTTCCATCTGCGCGACGCGCTGCGCTCGGGTGACATCTGGCTCGACCGCTCGCACCGGTACGGTGACCTTCGCAACGTCCTCGTATCGATGGAAGTCGCGCATGCTGCGAAGCTGGCCGTACCGTCCGATCCGCATGTCTGGCTCGCGGACCGCAAGGCCCGTCTCGCCGATGGCCTCGCCCGGCTCGGTCGCGCCGCGCGCAACGGTACGATCCCGAAAGGCAGCATCGAGGACGGGACGCTGCGCATCGATCGCCTGGCCGCCGATGCGCCGGACGGGATCGATGACCTGGTGCTGGACCTTTACCGTCGCCTGCCGCCCATCCGCATTACCGACCTGCTGCTCGAAGTGGACGCTGCGCTGGAGTTCACCGACGCCTTCACCCATCTGCGCACCGGTGTTCCGTGTGGCGACCGGATCGGCCTGCTCAACGTCCTGCTCGCCGAGGGATTGAACCTGGGGCTGCGTAAGATGGCCGAGGCGTCCAACACCCATGATTACTGGCAACTGTCCCGTCTCGCACGCTGGCATGTCGAAAGCGCGGCGATCGACCAGGCGCTGGCCAACGTGGTCGCCGCGCAAGGCGCGCTGCCGATGGCGCGGGTCTGGGGCATGGGCACCACTGCCTCGGCCGATGGCCAGTTCTACCCCGCCGCGCGGCAGGGCGAGGCGATGAACACGGTCAATGCCCGCTACGGCAACGACCCCGGCATCAAGGCTTATACTCACGTCAACGACCGCTTCGCGCCGTTCGCATCGCGGACCATCCCCGCAACCGTCAGCGAGGCACCCTATCTGCTCGATGGGCTGACGATGAACGAGGCCGGGCGACGGATCGAGGAGCAGTACGCCGACACCGGCGGGTTCACCGATCATCTGTTCGGGACCAGCGCCATGCTCGGCTACCGCCTCGTGCTGCGCATCCGCGACCTGCCGTCCAAACGGCTCTACGTGTTCGATCCGGACGCCACACCGAGCGAGCTGCGACCGCTGGTGGGCGGGAAGGCGCGTGAGGGGCTGATCGTCTCCAACTGGCCCGACCTGTTCCGCTGCGCGGCCACCATGAGCGCGGGGCAGGTTGCGCCGAGCCGCATCCTGCGCAAGCTCGCCGCCTATCCGCGCCAGAACGATCTGGCAGCCGCACTGCGCGAGGTTGGTCGGATCGAGCGGACGCTGTTCATCATCGAATGGATACTCGATGCCGGCATGCAGCGCCGAACGCAGGTCGGCCTCAACAAAGGCGAAGCGCACCATGCACTGAAGAATGCCCTGCGCATCGGCCGCCAAGGCGAGATCCGCGACCGCACCACCGAGGGTCAGCACTACCGGATCGCCGGACTCAACCTGCTCACCGCCATCATCGTCTACTGGAACACCCTGCACCTCGGCCATGCCGTCGAAGCCCGACGACGCGAAGGGCTGGATACCCCCGACCATCTTCTCGCCCATGTCTCACCGCTCGGATGGGCGCACATCCTCCTCACCGGAGAATACCTGTGGCCCAAGGACCCCAGCGCTTAGGGTGTCATTTCGCCCTCAGCCGGAACCGACCCCTAAATCATGCGAGGCCTGGGAAGGCGTGCATCAAGCTGTGACCCGCGAGCCAGGAGACCTGCCGGCGTCTGGTCGCTCTTGCCTTGGTCCAGGGGATGGCTGCGGCACGGTGAACTCCGTCTGAGCGACGAACGAGCGGCTGGGGCCGCATCGGAGACGTGCGTCGGCCGCTCGTGGCGTCCGTCCGCCTCGCGTTCCGCCCGTTCGCACGGGTTTGCCCCGGCCATGTCGCAAGACGCCGGAGGACTTTTTCGTGATCAAGACCATCCTTTCCAGCAGCGCGCTCGCTGTGCTTATATTGCCTACCCTTGCCTATGCTGAAGATGCATCCGAGACTACCGACAAGTCCGACATCTTCGTTCTGGGTACCCGCGACAACGATGCCGAC
The DNA here is from genome assembly GCF_001556015.1 of Novosphingobium sp. CCH12-A3. NCBI lineage: Bacteria > Pseudomonadati > Pseudomonadota > Alphaproteobacteria > Sphingomonadales > Sphingomonadaceae > Novosphingobium > Novosphingobium sp. CCH12-A3. The sequence goes on from NZ_LSIA01000228.1 coordinate 22,464, forward strand.
GCTTCCACGCAAACGGGAAGCCGTCTTGGCCTGACCATCCTTGAGACCCCGGCCAGCGTTGAAACGCTGTCGGGCGATGTCATCCGCGCACGCGGTGACCTCTCGATCGTCGATGCCGTCACGCGCGCGACCGGAATCAGCTCAGTTGCGAATCCCGGCAATGGCGGGACCGGCCTCGCAGCGCGCGGCTTCAGCGATCAGGGCTCCGTCATGATCCTGTACGATGGTGTTCGCCTTTACCCTGGCGCAGGCACCGTTACGTTTCCGACCAATCCCTGGACCGTCGATCGGATCGAAGTGCTGCGTGGCCCTGCCTCGGTCCTCTACGGGCAAGGCGCGATCGGCGGCGCGGTCAATGTTATCTCCAAAAAGCCGCGCCAGGACCGGACAGCTTTCGATTTCGAGGCAGGCTACGGATCGCAGAACAGCTGGCGTATCGGCGCCGGTGTGGGAGGCCCCGTGAGTGACACGCTGTCCTATCGTATCGATGCCAGTCGGACAGGTTCGGATGGCTGGGTCGAGCGCGGCGGCTCGAACGGCCTCGCCATTTCCGGTTCGCTTCGCTTCGCGCCGACCGACAACTTCAGCCTCACGCTGTCGGACGACTACAGCGATCAGAACCCCATGCGCTATTTCGGAACGCCGCTGATTGGGGGCAGGCTCGATGATCGCAACAAGCGCCTGAACTACGACGTCTCGGATGCGGTCATCCACTACAAGGACAATCGCACCACGCTGAAGGCCGAATGGGGACTGGCCGATGGCATTGAGCTAGTCAGCACTGCCTATCGCTTGACGACGAACCGGCGTTGGCGCAACCTTGAGAGCTATTTCTGGAACGGTACGACCGGCAAGGTCGATCGCACCGACTATCTGGGGATCGATCACGCCCAGACCCAAGTGGGCGATCAGACCAGCCTGACCGTGAGCCGTCCGATCGCGGACCTGAACAATGATTTCGTGATCGGCTTCGACGTCAATCACATCAAGTTCAAGCACTCGAACGACTTCTATCCCGGCGCGGCCAGCATTCCCGACAGCCCGGTCGATCCCTTCGTCTTCGTTCCCGGCCTGTTCGACACAACGGTGCCGATCCGGCCCGTCTTTCGGACACGCACTCTACAATATTCGTTCTTTGCCGAAGACCGATTGGAATTGAACGACCAGATCTCGCTGGTTGCCGCGATCAATCACGAACATGCCAATGTGAAGCGCTACGCGATCACGGCTAACGCGGCCGAAACGCAGGTTCTGGACAAGTCCCTCAGCAACACGACCTGGCGAGTAGGGGGCGTCTATCAACCGCTCCCCACGCTTTCGCTCTATGCCCAGTATGCCACCGCGGTCGATCCGTTAGGTTCGCTGGTGACCTTTTCCCCCCGCACCGCCCAGTTCAAGAATGCGACGGGCGATCAGGTCGAGGCCGGCTTCAAGACGAGTTTCTGGAACGGCCGGGGAACCTTCACTTTCGCAGCCTACCGCATCGTGAAAAAGAACCTGCTGGTCCGCGATCCCGCCAATCTGACGAGCACGACATTGTTGCAGGTCGGGCAGCGGTCATCGAAGGGGCTGGAAGGCTCGCTCTCGCTCGAATTGCCGGAAGGGTTCGGACTTGATGCCAATGCCAGTGTGCTAAATGCGCGCTTCGATGCGTTCAATGCAGGCGGCGTATCCTATACCGGCAAAACTCCGCCGGGGGTGCCCGAGGTCACCGCCAATCTCTGGCTGCGCTATGATGTAACCTCGCGCTTCCAGACACGTCTTGGCCTGCGTTATGTCGGAAAAACGTATTCCGACAACGCCAACCAGTTCCGCGTACCCGGCTATGCTGTGGTGGATGGGGGCGTTTCGTTTGCCGTGACGAAGAACGTTGCGGCCAACCTGCGGGTCTACAATCTGTTCGACAAGGACTACGCGACCACCACCTACAACGACGAGCAATGGTTGCTCGGGCGGCCACGCTCGGTCGATTTTTCGATCAGCGCGCGCTTCTGACGATGCACGGAGTCGCGAACTCCGTGACGGTGCCGCGCCCGCGCAGCCGGGGCAGGCTACTGCCGCCGCTGCTCGTGCTGCATCGCTGGATGGGGGTCATCGTCGGCGCGGTGATGACGCTGTGGTGCCTAAGCGGGTTCGTGATGCTCTGTGTCGACTATCCCCGGCTGTTGCCGGCCGAACAGATCCGGGGCTTGTCACCCCTGCATTTGCCGGCCGGTGGCAGTCTGGCGCGGATCGCCTTGCCACCCGACACCCGTCTGGCCTCTGCCCGCCTCGAGATGGTTGCGGGCAAGCCCGTGCTGCGAGTCGTGCCTGAAAAGGGCGATGGCCGTGCGATCTGGCAGATGCGCGCGTCACCGCAGAGCTATGACCTCGGAACAGGCGCGCTGCTGGCACCGCTTTCCCGCGAGTATCTCGGTAAAGTTGGGACGCAATTCGGGAGCAATTCCGGGATTGCCGGGCCGGTGGCCGCGATCACGCCAATTTCCGTCGATCAATGGACAGTCCAGACCTTTCGCGCCAACCGCCCGCTCTATCGGGTCGATTATGCCGACGCCGCAGGCTCGACAGCCTACATCGCTGGCCTGACTGGCGAAGTCGTCCAAAAAACGACCCGTTTCGAGCGCTTCTGGGGTTGGCTAGGTGCGGTGCCGCACTGGCTTTACCCGACTGTGCTGCGCCAGAATCCCGCCGTCTGGAGTCAGGTCGTCATCTGGACATCGCTGACGGGCTGCTTCCTGTCCGTAACCGGAATCTGGGTCGGCATAAGCCGGCTGAGGCGACGCAAGGATGGGAGCATAGGCTCCCCCTATAGCGGCTTGTGGTGGTGGCATCATATGGCCGGGCTGGTCTTTGGACTGCTCACCCTGACATGGGTCGGGAGCGGGCTGTTTTCGATGAGCCCCTGGGGTCTGTTCGATAGCGATGCCGGCCTTGTCGAGCGTCAGCGCCTTGCGGGCGCGATGCACTGGATCGATATGCGCACTGCGCTGGCCAATGTGCGCCAGTTCCCCATCAATCCCGTCCGTGTGGAAAGCGCGCCGCTCGGCGGGAAAATGGCGCTTGTCGTTATTGCCGCCGATGGACGCATGGTGCGGCTGGACAGTGCAGGCAAACCCGCAGTCCTGACGCGGGCCGATGTCACGGCAGCCTTGCGCAGCGGCCCCCATGTCGCGTCACTCGACCTGCTGTCCGAGGGTGACAGCTATTATTACGCCCACAAGGAGCCGGTGCGATTGCCGGTGTGGCGCGCTGTGCTGGCCGATCCTCAGGCCACACGCCTCTACATCGACGCGACGTCGGGCACTTTGCTGCGTGCCGTCGATGGCACGGGCCGCGCCGAACGCTGGCTGTGGAATGCGCCGCACACCTTCGATCTGCCGGGCTTGCGCCAAAGCCTCTGGCGCTATGTCATCGTCCTGCCCTTGCTCGCGGCCGTTACCCTAGTCTGCGGGACCGGGGCCTGGATGGGCATGCGCAAACTCGGCCGGGACATGCGGCGCATCCGGCGCCGACTGTCTCGCCATATTTTTTCCCTGCGATCACGGAGCCCGTCATGAACCCATCTTCGTCCCTGCGTCGACGGATCGGCGCCTTGTTCACGGGATTGATCGCCGCGAATATTGCCGTCTGGATCTGGGCATATAGTCTCTTTCACGCGCAGCCCCTGATGCTGGGAACCGCCTTGCTGGCGTGGGGACTGGGACTGCGCCACGCGGTCGATGCCGATCATATTGCCGCCATCGACAATGTAACCCGCAAGCTCATGCAGGAAGGGCAGCGTCCGATATCGGTCGGCTTCTGGTTTGCGATCGGGCATTCGGGGATCATTGCGATCGCGTCGATCACCATCGCGGTGACGACGAGCGCCCTAGCGCGGTTCGGTGCATTCAAGGAAATGGGCAGCGTGGTTGCGACGGTCATTTCCGCGCTGTTCCTGTTCACTATCGCTGGCATGAACCTTGTCATCCTGCGCTCCGTGTGGCGGACCTTCACCCATGTCCGCGCGGGTGGACACTATGCCGAGGACGATCTCGATTTTCTGATGGGGTCGCGCGGTTTGCTTGCGAGATTGTTCAGGCCGATGTTCCGCCTGGTGAACAAGAGCTGGCACATGGCCCCGCTGGGATTTCTGTTCGGGCTGGGCTTCGATACGGCTACCGAAGTCGCGATTCTGGGCATGTCGGCCAGCCAGGCCGCCAATGGCTTGTCGATCGGAACGATCCTAGTTCTGCCGGCGCTGTTCGCGGTAGGCATGGCCCTGATCGATACGGCGGATGGCGTGGTAATGCTGGGCGCTTATGAATGGGCCTTCGTCAAACCGATCCGCAAGCTCTATTATAACATCACTATCACGCTGATCTCGGCGATCGTGGCAATCGTTATTGGAGGAATCGAGACACTGACCCTGATCGGCGACAAGCTCGGGCTTACGGGGTGGCCATGGAGCCTCGCTGCGAAACTGGGCGAGAATTTCAACAGTCTCGGCTTTGCGATCATCGGGCTATTCGTGCTTTGTTGGCTTGCAAGCTTCGCGATCTATCGCTGGAAGCGCTTCGACGAGATCGAGGTATCTGAGGTGGTGCCGGATTTCTGGACAGGATGCTAAGCTAATCCCGACCTGATGGATTGGTACGGGAATGAAGACGACGAGGAAGCGCTACAGCGCCGATTTCAAAGCCAAGGTGGCGCTGGAGGCGATCCGTGGCGACCTGACGCTGGCGGAGCTGGCCGCCAAGCACGGCGTGCATCATACGATGATCGCGGCCTGGAAGCGGCAGGCCATTGACGGGATGGCGGGCACGTTCTCCGGGGCTAGCGATGCAGCCAAGGCTGTTAGCGACAGCGAGGTGGAAAGGTTGCACGCCAAGATCGGGCAACTGGTGGTGGAGCGGGATTTTTTAGCGAAAGCCTTCGGTCGATGAGCGTGGATCGGAGGCGGGCGATGGTCGAACCTGCTCACCACCATCTGTCGATCTCGACCCAGTGCAGCCTGCTGCGGATCAGCCGCTCGTCCTATTACTATGCGCCGGTGCCGGAGACCGATGAGACGCTGGCGCTGATGGCGGTGATCGACGCGACGTTCCTGAACTACCCATGGTATGGCAGCCGCCAGATGGCGAGGCACTTGTGCCGTGCAGGCCACCAGATCGGTCGCCGCCGGGCCCGACGGCTGATGGCGAAGATGGGCCTGACGCCGATCTACCAGCGGCCGCGCACCAGCGCTCCCCATCCGCAGCACCGGGTCTATCCGTATCTGCTGCGCAAGCTGGTGATCGACCGGCCCAATCACGTCTGGTGTGCCGATGTGACCTACAGTGCGCCTCGTCCCGGATGGTCCGGGGTGCATATGACTGGAATGCAAAGGAGAAA